>JAQGNR010000304.1 GCA_028291765.1 Herbaspirillum sp. | reverse complement strand
GCACAAACATCCGCTACAGCGCGCAACAGTCCGCCTTGCCCTCAATTTCGCAACAAGCTCTACGCGTAGGGCGGCGTTTTGAAGCCCCTATCCAAGCCATCAATCAGCAAAATAAAAAAGCCCGCATCAAGGTGACGGCACCCTGATGCGGGACTTATCAAGCAAAACCAGAACGATCCTCAAGAGATCTTTTTTTACCTTATCCCAAATAAGCGCCACCGTTGGCATGCATGGTCTGGCCGGTCAGATAACGTGCTCGCGGACCGCACAGGAACGCTACCAGATCGGCGACTTCCTGCGGCGTACCGCGCCGCCCCAGCAACGTCGTATGCACAGCATGATGCGACGGCGTGCCTTGCGCCGAATGGCCACGCACCGTATCGATCAAACCCGGCACCACGCAATTCGAGGTCACGCCGTTGTCGCTCAGATCGCAAGCCAGCGCCCGCGTCAAGCCGATCAGCCCCATCTTGGCCGCCAGCACATGCGCACGTCCAGCCGAACCGCCATGCGCCGACATGCCGCCGATATTAATCACCGCGCCCGCCGGCGACTTTCGCAGATAAGGCGTGGCGGCATGCGCGCAAAGATAGGCGCCATCCAGAATCACACCCATCACCGCGCGCCATTGCTGCCAATCGAGTTCGTCGAAAGTCGATTCGCGGCGGATCGCAGCGTTGTTCACCAGAATGTCGATCTGCCCGTACTTGGCAACCGCGGCATCGATCAGGCTTTGCGCGCCTCCCGGCGTAGAGACATCGGCCAATTGCACCAATGCGTTGCCGCCCGCCTGCACGATCAGATCCGCCGTCGCATTCGCCTCGGCCACCGAACTTTGCACATTAACCACCACGCTCGCGCCTTGCCGGCCGAGCTCTACCGCAATCGCACGGCCGATGTTACGGGCCGCGCCTGTCACGATCGCTACCCGGCCGGCAAGATCCCGGTTCGAGACGGCTTCACTCATGCAAACTTCTCCTCCGGCTCAGGTTCAGGTTCAGTTGCAGATACTTGCAAGACCTTATCCGGCCGCATCCAGAAAGAAAACCCGATGCCGACCAACAGGATGACGATCGACGCCAGGAACGGCAAGGTGTAGCTGCCGGTAGTGTCGATAATATAGCCGAAAGTAATCGGCGAGATCACGGCAGCCAGGCCGGCGGCAGTACTGATGAAACCGGTGGCCACGCCTGCATAGGCCGGCGCCACATCAATCGGCAGCGCGAACACAGGGCCACAGCTCATTTCAAGGAAAAACAATGCCGCTGCCAGGCTCAACGCGACCAGCGTCTGATCCTGCACGAACAGCACGCACGACATGAATACGATCGATCCGCCGAAGCCCAGGATCACCACATTGCGGCGCGAGGAATTCAGATTGCCGGTCTTGATGTACAGCCAGTCGGTGAGCGATCCGCCGGCAGTATTGCCGACCACCGCCGCCACGAACACGCCGCCGGTATACAGTGCGGAATGCGTCAAGCTGATGTGAAAATGTTCGACGAAAAATGTCGGCAGCCAGCTCAGATACATCCAAAGACCCCAGGCATGCGCAAAGAACACAATGGTGACCGGCAGCACGCGAATCATCAGTGCAATCCATGGCACGGCTTTGCGTTCGCCCGCAGTATCGCGGGCGAAATCGGCATAGGTCGGCAATGCGGCCAGTTCATCTGCAGTGACGCCGCGATGTTGTTTTGGATCGTCGCGGAAATAAGCGTACCAGCTGACCACCCATAACAGGCTGACCAGGCCCAGCACGATAAACGCACCGCGCCAGCCAAGGAAGGGAATCATGAATACCACCAGCGGCGGTGTGATGGCGGCTGCGGCGCGCGAAGCGGAATGGGTGAAACCTTGCGCAAAACCGCGGCGCTCACGCGGCACCCAATTCGACATGGCGCGCGTGGCAACCGGAATCGTGCCGCCTTCGCCGGTGCCGACCAGCAAGCGGGCCAGAATCAGCGAAGTCAGGCCGCCGGCAAAACCGGTCAGCAAGGTACCGGCAGCCCACAGCACACCCTGGATCGCCAAGGTCTTGCGCGGTCCGAAGCGATCGCCCATATAACCGCCGATCACCTGGAAGCTTGCATAGCAATAACCGAATGCGGCCAATGCGAAACCGAGCTTGGTATTGCTCAAACCGAATTCGGTCTTGATCAGCGGTGCGGCCACCGAAAGGTTCACGCGGTCCACGTACTCGATGAAATACATCGCGCACAGCAACATGAAAACCTTCCCCGTCGTGCCGCTAAACATTTTGGCTTTCATTGTCTCACTCCCTTGTTGCTGTTTTATTTGCAGTCGATGAAGTCCGTGCTTTGCACCTTATTTTTGTAATGGTTTGCCGGCGGTCTCGGGCGCCAGCCGAATGAAGAATGCGCCCAACAAATAAATCAGCGATACCACGCTGATGGCCAAAGGATACGAGCCGAAGCCGGCTGCCAGCGCCCCGACCGCAGTCGGGCCGAGCGCGCCCAGAATCCGGCCGAAACTGAACGAAAAGCCCGAGCCCAGCGAACGATGCGTGGTCGGGAACATTTCCGGCAGCCAGATCGTAAATAAGGAAAATACGCCGCTGGTGAAAAAGCCGAGCACCGGCAGCACGGTCATGAACAGATTGAAATTTTTCAGCACCAGCACAATCAATCCGTAAGCGGTCAGATTGGAGACCAGGCAACCGACGAAGAACACCATCGCAACGGTTTTGCGGCGCGGTATCGCGCGCACGATCCACGGCATGCCGACGCAACCGGCGAGCGTGCCGAAGCTCATGATCAGACCCGCCAACGATCCCATATGCTGCGCTGCCGCCGCGGTAGCGCCATCGGCGCGCTGCCAGGTATTGACCAGCGTGGGAATCCAGAAAGTCGACGACCACAGGCCAACGATCAGGCACGTCATCATCGAGGCCGCGCCCCAGGTGGTGCGCGCTTGCGCGCCTTGAAACAATTCGCGGATGCGGGGCCGTTCGGTTTTGGTCCGTTTGGCTTCCAGCCAGCGCGGCGATTCCGGCACACGCATGCGCAGCCAGATCGTCAACAGCGCAGGCACGCTGCCGAGCAAAAACAGACCGCGCCAACCGAACACAGGCAGCACCGTCAGCGCCGCCACCGAAGCCAGCAGGAAGCCGACCGGCGTGCCGGTATGCAACCAGCCCGACAGCCGTTCGCGCAAATGCTCCGGCACCGATTCCTGCAACAGCGGTGCGCCTGCAGCCCACTCCCCGCCGATGCCGAAGCCGGTCAGAAAACGGAAGATGGCGAACGACAACACACCCGGCGCCAGACCGCAGGCCCCGGTGAAAAGCGAATAAATCAGAATGGTGGCGCACATGGCCGGAATGCGGCCGAAGCGATCGGCGCACCAGCCCCAGAACATCGAACAGGCCCAGCCCAACATGAAAATGCTGAACATCAGGCCGCCTATCTGCGCGATATTGCCACGCGTGGCTGCCATGCCGCTGGCAGGCAACAATTCGGTCAACGCGGGCACGATGACGTAAATATAGATTGCGTTGTCGAAGCCATCCAGCATCCAGCCCGCCCACGCAGCGGCGAATACTTTATAGGGACTGCCTTTGATTGCGGCGTTGGAATCGGCGATGGCGCCTGTGCTGGCGCCGGCGCCAACCGATGCGACTGTTGATTTGGACATTGTCTCCCTCTTTCCAATATTTTTAGCCGCACTCTATGGCGCATTGGCTATATCCCTGCCGATCGGTTTAAACCAGCATAGCTAGCGTGCCGGTCGCGACAATGCGGCCACTTGCGCCAGGTTCGGCGCGCTCTGTACATCCCAACAAGCCTTCAGCAATTCTGCAGTGCGTGCGACGCCGAGGATCGGCTCCACCAGATCGGTGAACTTGACGGCCAGATGCTCGTTATTCATTGGACGGTCTTTGCTGCCGATCGCGTGTTCGATGAATTTTTCAAGTTTGGCGCCATCGGTCAAGGTCACAGTGATGTGCACCGAATCGGCTGCGATGCTGTGGTCGACCACGGCATCGATGCTGTCGCGCAGCTTGACGGTTTTCGGATCGACAACGGCGGCGTCGCTGTACTGGTTTTCGCCGGCACGGCCATCGATGATGGCTACTGCCGCCGAATGGAATACGCTGAACTTACCTTCCAGGCCGAGCTTCGGCGTGCGCTTGCCGGTCAGCTCAAGCACCAGCGGATGCACCTTCAAGTCAATGCGCGCAATTTTTTCGGCAGTCAGTTTGTGTTCGTTGCGCAGTTGAATGCAACCGTCGATCGCCGGATGAATCACGATGCCGCAAGCGAAGGGCTTATAGCTGTTCAACAGGCTTTCATGACGCTCGCCCAGACCTTCCGTGATTTCGGTGTAATCCTGTTTGGTGCTGGTGACATTGGCCCAGCCGCGCTTGGCTTCGATGCCTTGCTCGGAGCTGGTGAAGCCTTGCGCGGCCAGGAATGCCGCCGTCATGCCGTTCTGTGCGGCGCGGCCCGGGTGGAAACTCTTGGTCATGGTGCCGAACTGTTCACGCAAACCGACCGGCTGACTGGCCGCGATGCCGAGCGCCCAAACCATTTTTTCTTCATCCAGACCCAGCAGCTTGCCGACCGCTGCAGCAGCGCCGAACACGCCTGCGCTACCGGTGATATGCCAGCCGCGATCGTAATGATCGGGATAAACGGCGTTGCCGATACGGCATTCCGCTTCCACGCCCAGCGCCAGTGCATGCACGAATTCGGCGCCGCTCACCGGACGATATTCGGCCAGTGCAAAAATCGCCGAAGCCACGGGGCCGGCAGGATGGATCACTGTTTTCAGATGCGTATCGTCGAAATCGAACACATGCGAGCTGATGCCGTTGACCAATGCCGCGGTAAAGATATCGGACCGTTCGCTGCGGCCCAGGATGCTGGCTTGCGCAGCGCCGGCGAATGGCGTCAACGTCTTGATCGCAATATCGACCGCTTCGTGTTGGCACGAACCCACGGCGCACCCTAACCAGTTAAGAAATGTGCGAACCGCATGATCGCGCACCGGCGCGGGCAGATCGCCCGGCTTGGCGTTGACGATATAGCGCGCGAGGGTACGGGTAACGTCGTTGGTGGTTGAAGTGGCGTTGTCGGCGATATTGTGGGCCATGCTTTTCCTATGTGGTTTCGTATTTGTCGGTCGACAACAAGACTGGCTTGTTGCCCATTTAATTTTTTTGTATTATACATATTGTCGACAATCAGACAATTATTATTTGATTTGACCAAAAACGAGACAGGTCTGCCGAGCACTTGAACTCTTATAATGCAGCTTTGAATTTTTTCAGGTTTTCCCGCTATGGCGACTTCTGCAAGTACTTTTGAGCTAATGCGCTCGCTTACCCTGTCCGGCCTGGTGCAAGAAGAAATTCTGCGCGGCATCAAGACTGGCGAACTGACGGTCGGTGCGAAACTCAACGAGATCGATCTGGCCGAGCGTTTGGGCATCAGCCGCAGCCCTGTGCGCGAAGCGTTCCGCGCATTGGAAGAAGCCGGCCTGGTACGGCTGGAAAAGAATCGCGGCGTTTTTATCCGCGATCTGTCCGATGAAGAAGCCGCTGAACTTTATACGGTACGCGCCGGCCTCGATGAAATGGCCGGCCGTCTGTTGGCCCCGCGCGTGACGCCCGAACAATTGAAAGAACTGAAAAAACTGGTCACCCGGCTTGAAACCAGTTCGAAGCGCGGCGGCGTCAATAATTACTTTCCATTGAATATCGCCTTCCACGATCGCCTGGTCGAGATGACTGGCAACACCACCTTGCTCGGCCTGTACCGCCAAGTGGTCAATCGCATGCATCTGCTGCGCCGGCGCGGGTTTTCGGTTTCCGGAAGCTCGGCCGCTTCGCACGCGGAACACCGCATCATTCTCGATGCGCTGGCTACCCGCAATGCCGAAGCCACCGCCAGTGCGATGCGTCAGCATGTGGAAAGCGGCTTCAAGCGCGCCCTAGCCGCGCATCACCTCGAAGAAAACTAGCAGTAAAACTCAACAAGGAAAAAAATAAAAAATGGAGACATCCAAATCAAGCGCAGTCCCAGCGCCAGCACCGGCACTGGCACTGGCACTGGCCGAGCAATTAGCGGCGGTCATCGTCGGTTTCGACAGCAAGAAATTACCTGAAAAAACGATAGCCATCGCCCGCATGCTGGTACTCGATGTGCTGGGTCTATGCGTGGCCGGGCGTGGCGAAGATTATATTCAAGCCATTCTCGGCAGCGTTGAGGCGGGCGGCAAATGCACCGCCTTCGGCCATGCCGGCAGCTTCAATGCCTACGATGCGGCGCTCATTAACGGCACCGCCGCCCATGGCGAAGATTACGACGATACATTCGAAGGCGGACCGGTGCATTCCGGCGCAGTGGTGGTGCCGGCGGTCTTGGCCGCCTGCGAACGCGAAGGCCTCGGCGGCGATGCGCTGCTGCTGGGCACCGCGGTCGGCGCGGAATTGATGTGCCGTCTGGCGTTGGTGGCGCCCGGCGCCACCCACAAAGCCGGCTTCCACCCGACCGCTGTCATCGGCGCACTGGCCGCGGCCGCCGGCGTTGCCGCCGCGCTGCACCTCGACGCCAAACAAACCGCCTCGGCCATCGGCATCGCCGGCAGCATGGCCTCCGGCATCATCGAATATCTGGCCGAAGGCACATCGACCAAACGCATGCACGCCGGCTGGTCGGCGCAAGCCGGCATCCGCGCCGCGCTGATGGCGCGCGGCGGCTTCGCCGGACCGCGCACCGTGCTGGAAGGCACCCACGGTTTTTACAAAGCGTTCGCGCCTTCGCGCACGCCGAACTACGATTTGCTGATGCACGGTTTCGGCCGGGAATGGGTCATGCAAAGCATTGCCTTCAAACCATATGCCTGCGGCACCATGACGCAACCGTACATCGATTGCGCGATCGGCCTGGCCGAACGCGGCGTCAAGGCGGATCAGATTAGCGACATCGTTTGCAAAGTCGGCGAAGGCACCGTGCACCGCCTGTGGGAAACACTGGCCGTCAAGCACCGTCCGCCGACACCTTACGCCGCCAAGTTCAGCACCCCGTTTTGCATGGCCGTCGGATTCTTCGATCGGCGCGCCGGTTTCCAGCAATTCACCGAAGCCCGCGTGCGCGATGAAGCGGTATTGTCGCTGGCCGCCAAGATCCGTTACGAAATCGATCCGGACAATGAATATCCGAACAACTTCACCGGGCACCTGCTGGCCACGCTCAATGACGGCCGGGTTGAAGAAATCAGGCAACCGCATATGCGCGGCGGTGCACGCGATCCGCTGTCGGCCCAGGAGTTGCAGGCCAAGTTTGAAGACAACTTACTTTACGGCGGCTGGAGCGCGGCGCAGGCACAGCAGGCGCGCATCTGGTGCGATGAAGTGTTTCAGCAAATGTCGATGGAGGGCGCTGCTCGCTTCCGTCGATAAACGTCGCTCGGGCGAACGGGGTTTTAGAAAATTTAAGTTTTGCGGTGATCCTTCGATACGCTGCGCTACTCAGGACGAACGGGGTTTTGTGAAAAATTTAAAGAAAAACCGTTCGTCCTGAGTAGGCCGAAGGCCGTATCGAAGGATCACCCACAACGCAAATCCTTTTTCCAGGTTTTGGCGTGCCGGGTGTTTCCATAATAATGTTCGATAAAACCATGGCTGGTATCGCATACCCGGTCATAAAATCCCCAGCTATGTTTGTATCTGGGGCCGCTATTAACCAAAAGATATATGGCATTGCGGACCTGGCCCTGCGTGCATACGGCATCGAGAAGCGCACGGCCGACTCCCTTTCCCCTGAGGTGGTCCGATCTTACAAATGCATTCAGCAATTCGATGGCGTCGGTTTCGCTGATCGCAAAGTGCCTGGACATCCGGGGGTCTGGTTTTGAAATTGCCATGCAGGCAATAACCTGTCCCGACGCGTCGCAAGCCACTTGATATTCACGAATCCTATCAAGCAAATCCGGAGCACCTTGCATGTATGCCAGCACAGACCGAACTTCCTCCTCGACGACTTCGCCTGTAATCAGATCCAGAATGTGCTCCCGCAATATGGGTTCCAGTGATGGAATGTCCTCCAGTTTCAAAGGACGTACAAGCCAATTGCAGGGCGATACTTCGACATCGGATTTTTCATAATTTTGCATACATCACTTCTGCTTCACCGCAATATCGTTCCACAGCTTTTCCCATTTATTATATTGATCCACGAATTTCACCGGATTACCCAGCAGATAGTGAACATTCTTGAACGGTGTATCGATACTCTTATTGGTCGGCGTGTAATCCAGACCGGCGAAAATCTTCTGCCCATCGGACAACATATACTCATAAAACAGCAACGCCGCATTCGGATGCAGCGCCTGGGGGGACAAGCCCAAACTGAAGGAAACGCCAATCGCGGGTTCCAGCAAGGTGTAGTCGATCGGCGCGCCGAGTTTCTTGGCCGAAATCACCGTATGGTTATAAACATCGATCCCGAGCGGGACTTCGCCGCTGCTTACCAGATTACCCAGCAATGAATGACCGGTGCGCAGCGTCGGCTTGTTGGCGGCCATTAAATCCCGAAAATATTTCAAGCCCTTTTCTTCGCCCATCGAGTTCACCAACGCGTAAAACCATTCTTCATCGGTCGCTTCGATCCCCAGCCGCCCTTTCCACTTCGGGTCCAGCAAATCCTGATAGGTCTTTGGCACATCGGCCTTTTTGACGCTGTTGGTGTTGTACGCTTGCAGCAGCACGTTTACAAAAGTCGCGACATATTCGTTATTGGTGCCGACTGCCCCGGCCACCAGATTATCCGTAAGGGGCGATTTGAACGATAGCAACAGCTTCTCGCGATGCGCCATTTCCATTTCGACCGTGCCGATATTAATGGCGTCAACCGCAGGATGGCCGGCATTGCGCTCCGAAATAACCCGCTGCAAAACATTGCCGTCGCCGGAGCGCCACAGCTTCACCTTGACGTCATATTTCGATTCAAAATCGGCGATGAGCTTTTGGGCAATATCCTGCGTAATCGATGTATAGAGCGTGAGCGTGCCTTCTTTTTTCGCCGCCTCGACCAGCTTCTGTTGCCGATCCGCGCCTTTATAAGCCGCCATGGTGGCAATCGTCGTATCGCTCATGTCGGCAGCGCGCGCCGAAACCGGGATGGCAATCGCACTCAATAAAGAAATCGACAACAGAAGTCGCGCCGGAACAAATTTCAATTTAAAGAAATTCAAAACGTTCTCCATAATTATTAATTTTTATAATCATCATTGCCGGTACTGGCCCGAAAATACACCATCCGCACCAATCCGCACAATATTGGAAACGATTTTCGGTTATTTCCTCTGCAGCCACCCACACAATCCGTTTAACTATCCATCGAATTTCGTTATTGCGCATACACCGCAAAAAGGCTTTTTCGGGGCTGCGGCCTAAATATATGGCAATATCCGGCGATCCCCCCTTCGGCTTCCACTGCAGTATCGACTACAGCGCCCACCATGAAGACAAGCAACAATATCAATTTGCGGCATCTGAGAGCATTCATTGCGGTGGCTGAATTGGGCAGCGTCAGTCAGGCCGCGGAGTCGCTGTATCGCGCCCAATCGGCCATTTCGCGTTCGATCCAGGAACTCGAAACCGGGCTGGGCGTGGATCTGTTCGAACGCAAAGCCAACGGCATGCTGCCGACTGCCTTCGGCCGCACCCTGCTGTATCGCGCCCAACGCGCCGCCCAGGAATTCCGTCTGGCCCGCGACGAAATGGCCTCGCGCATCCGCAAGGCCAACGGTTCGCTGACCGCACCGGTGTTCGACATGCTGTTCAATAAAGACCGGCTGCAGATTTTTGTCACGCTGGCGCAATCGCATCACATGCCGACGGTGGCCAATGTGCTCGGCATCACCCAGCCGGCGGTGAGCGCCGCGATTACCGAGCTGGAAGCCAGCCTGGGCATTGCCCTGTTTATCCGCTCCGCCAAAGGCATGCTACTCAATGAAGCCGGCGAAATTCTGGTGCTGCGCACCAAGCTGGCGCTGGCCGAACTACGGCATGTGGAAGCCGATATCGCCGCGCTGTACGGCAAGACGCAGGGACAGGTGACCGTAGGCGCGCATCCCTTGAGCCGGACGGTAATCTTGCCGCGCGCCATCGCGCGGGTCTTGGCGCTGTATCCACAGGTTCGCATATCCACGGTCGAAGGCCGTACCGACGATCTGGCCGCGAGCCTGCGTTCCGGCGATCTGGATTTCGTACTCGGCACCATGCGCCCCGGCCACACTGCCCCCGGCATGATCAACCTGCCGTTGATGATCGACAAAATGTCCATCTTCGTGCGCACCGGCCATCCCCTGACGCGGCTGCCGAAAGTCACACTGGACGATTTGATGCAGGCGGAATGGATTCTGCCGGCCTGGCGCACGCCGACGCGGGAACTGATCGATCATATCTTCAAGCAGATGAGCGGCTCCTTGCCGAAAAGCCCGATTACAACCAGCGACCTCTCGGTCGTGCGCGGCCTGCTGCTCAACAGCGATCTGATTACCGCCATCTCGCCGCAGCAGCTCGCTCTGGAGCGTCAACTCGGCGTTCTGCAAATGCTCGATTTCGACTTCGAATTCGAAAAGAGCGCGCGCGTTATTGTGCTGTCGCGCCGCGCAAAAAGTCAGCCGTCGCCGGGCGCTGCCGCGCTGATCGCGGCCGTTGAACAGGTCGCCCGCGAAATCGATGGCGCCAACTAGTTCTGTGGGTATCCTTTAATTTTTACCTGCGCCGGTAAAAATTAAAGGATTTCCCCCAATCCTCAATAAGCAAATTCGATAGACAATTAATCGAATTGCGATGGCGGCGGCACAGCGACGCCCCTAGAATGGCTCCATAGAACGCATAACAAGTAGGAGACAAGATGACGGACTTCCGCACCTTCAAACAAGCAAAACGCGCCCCCGCCCTAGCGATGTCACCCGTAATCGACCCGGCCAGCTGGGCGCCCCATTCCCTGGGCGATGTCGAGAACTGGAGTTATCACATTACCCAATCCGATGCCGATGCATTGATCGATGCCGCCAACGAAGTCCGCAACAACGGCATTCGCGTGGAGGATGTAACGAAGGAAAATTTCCTGCTCAAAGGCAGTTTTCGCGGTGTACTGAGCGATGTGCGCGAGGAATTGCGCAACGGCCGCGGCGTCGTAATGCTGCGCAATTTCCCGATCGAAGCATTGGACCGCGAAGCGCAGGCCATCGCCTATCTCGGCCTGGGCGCCTTCCTCGGCAAGCCGATGTCGCAAAATATGAAGGGCCACATTCTGGGCCACGTCAAAGATCTGGGCGGCGATTATGCGGACCCGAACACGCGCGGCTATTTCACCCGTTCCGAGATGCGCTGCCATGCGGACCCCTGCGATTTTGTCGGGCTGCTCTGTCTGCAGACGGCAAAGAGCGGCGGCGCCAGCTGCGTGGCCAGTTCGGTGAGTGTCTATAACATCATGCTCGAACGCCGCCCGGATCTGGTGCAGGTCTTGACCGAAGATTTTTTCCGCTCGCGCAAAGGCGACCTCAACCCCGGCCAGAAGCCTTGGTACAAACAACCGATCTTTTCCTTCGACGACGGCTATTTCAGCGCCGTCGGCGCCGGCTCGGCGATCGATAAGGCCGAAGGGCTGCCGGGCGTCCCGCCGCTGACACCGATCCAACAGGAAGCCATCGATGTATATCGCCAGGTGTGCGAAGAATGCCTGACCGATATTCCCTTCCTGCCGGGCGACGTGCAGTTCCTGAATAATTACGTCGCCTTGCACACGCGGCGCGATTATGAGGACTGGCCGGAACCGGAACGCAAGCGCCATCTGCTGCGCCTGTGGCTCTCAGACCCGGATAGCCGGCCGATACCGAAACCGCAGCGCGAGGGCTATCGCGGCCGCGGCATCCTGCCCGACGGCGTCAAACTCAATGCGCCGCTCGATGTGTTTGAAGCACCTTGAGCGGCCCGAAATCCGTGTCGCGTCTTGACCATTGCTACAACATCGCCGATCTGCGGCAGGCCGCGCAACGCCGCCTGCCGAAAGGCGTTTTCCACTATGTCGACAAAGGCGCCGAAGATCAAATCGCGCTCGATAACAACCGCAGCACGCTGGACCAGACCAAGCTGCTGCATCGCGTACTGACCGATGTCTCGGAGGTCAAGCTCGATACGCACTTATTCGGCCGCCCTGCTTCGATGCCCTTGATCATCGCCCCCACCGGCGTGGCCGGCATGTGCTGGTATCAGGGCGAACTGGAACTGGCGCGCGCCGCCGCCAAAGCCGGCGTGCCGTTTACGCTTGCCACCGGATCCAATACCCCGATGGAAAAAATCGCCGAACAGGCCGGCGGCAATCTCTGGTTCCAGCTTTACATGTGGCGTGAAAAAGAACTCTCCTACGAGCTGGTCAAGCGCGCCGCCCGCGCCGGTTTCAAGACCTTGATCTGGACCGTCGATATCCCGCACAAACCCAATCGCGAACATGACCAGCGCAACGGTTTTTCCATGCCGTACAAACTCAATGCACGCAGCGTAATCGATGCGCTGCGCCATCCCGAATGGCTGGCAACCGTGCTGGGCCGCTATATGATGAGCAGCGGCTTGCCGCGCCACATCAATTTCCCGCCACAGTATCAACATAAATTCACCGGCCGCGCCACCGAAGCCAAGGCACTCCAGGCCGATAAATTGGGCTGGAACGATCTGGATCGCCTGCGCGAGATCTGGCCCGGCCAGCTCATCGTCAAAGGCATCATGCGCATCGACGATGCAGAGCAGGCCGCCGCGCGCGGTGTCGATGGCATTGTGGTCTCCAATCACGGCGGACGCAGCATGGACAGCGCACCCTCCACGCTTGCGGTGTTGCCGGGCATTGCCGCCGCAGTCGGCAACAAGACTACCGTGCTGGTGGATTCCGGCATCCGCCGCGGCAGCGACATCGTAAAATGCCTCGCGCTGGGCGCCAAAGGCGTTCTCACCGGCCGCGCCACGCTGTACGGCGTCGGCGCCGGAGGGGAAGCGGGCGCATCGAAAGCGCTCGCCATATTGCAGGCGGAAATGCGCCGCACCATGGCCTATGTCGGCTGCCCACGCATCGATGACTTGAGCGACGATGTCATCTGGCGCGGCTGATGCAAACAAGAAAACCAAAAATTAAATCAATTAACCAAGAGACCAAGAGAGCAACCATGCATAGCGGCGCCCCTGTGAAATCAGACTTGACCCAAGACTTGATCCGACTGGACTTGATCCTCAATCTGAAACCCGTTCCCAGCGAACATTATTTTGAAGTACGCGATCCCGGCAATTTCGCCGAAGTGGTGGGACTGGTGGCCACCGCCACGGCCAAGGATGTCGATGTGGCCGTCGCCGGCGCTTATCAGGCCTCGCTCTCATGGCGCGATGTGCCGGTACGCGAACGCAATGAACGCCTGCTGGCTGCAGCCGATGCCTTAGAAACCATCGCCGGCCAACTGGCCACCACACTGGTCAGAGAGCAAGGCATGTTGCTGGTCGAAACCAGACGCGATGTCGCCAACGGTTTTCAGACGCTGCGCGAAACAGCCGCCATCTCGGAAGCATTCCTGCAAGCCGAAACGATTGAAGACGGCGAATCGCTGATCAGCGTGGAGAAAGCGCCGATCGGTGTGATCGCGGCGATTATTCCGTGGAATGCGCCGATGGGTCTGGCGATGGCCAAAGTGGGGCCGGCGCTGGCCTGCGGCAATACCATCGTGCTCAAGCCCTCGCCATTCGCACCGATCGCATTGACGCAGGCATTGCAGACCGTGGCCGGATTTTTCCCGCCCGGCGTGGTCAACATCATTAATGGCGATGGCGAATGCGGCCCGGCGCTGACGCGCCATCGGCTGGTGCGCAAAGTCTCCTTTACCGGCAGCATCGATACCGGCCGCGCCGTCATGGCCGCCGCCGCCGAGTCGATCAAGAACATCGGCCTGGAGCTGGGCGGCAACGACCCCGCCATCATTCTGGATGACGCCAATCCGGCCGATGTGGTGCCGGAACTGGTGAAGCGGATTTTCCCGCGCTCGGGACAAGTTTGTTATGCCGTCAAGCGGATCTATGTGCCGCGGGCGCTGCACGATAAGTTTTACGACACTCTATGCGAAGCCATCGACCAGTTCCAGGTCGGTTATGGACTCGACCCGCGTTCCACCCTGGCGCCGGTGAATAATCAAAATCAATACCGCTTCATTCAAGGCCTGATCGAGCGCACCAGAAACAGCGGCGGCAAGGTCCGCGAACTCGGCAAAAAGGTGAATCCGGATACATGGCAGAACGGCTATTATCTGCTGCCGGCCGTCATCAGCAATGTCGCGCCGACGGCCGAAGTGGTGGTGTGCGAACAGTTCGGTCCCATCATTCCGCTGGTGCCCTACCGCACCGAAGCAGAAGCGATCCAAATGGCCAACAGTACCGAGCACGGTTTGGCGTCGTCCATCTGGACCAGCGATTTCGATCGGGGCTTCCAATTGGCCAAGCGGGTTGAAGCCGGCGTCACGTTCGTCAACAGCCACGCGCGCACCAGCCTGGGCGACCGTCACCTGCCGTTCGGCGGCGTCAAGCAAAGCGGCATCGGACGCGTGCGCACCACGATTGGATTGGCTGAATATATCGAGTATCACGCGATCAGCCTGAACAAGAAAAATATCAAAAACGACATCAAAAACGTTAAAGGGACAAATTAAGATGGACCAGACTACCCCCCGCTATACCGCCGCCGATGCGCTCATGTCCGGCTTGCAGGAAGCCGGCGTTTCCTACATTTTCGGCAACCTCGGCAGCGATCACGCCGACATTATCGAGACCCTGGCCAAGGCCGCCGGCAACGGCACGCCGATGCCGAAGGTGGTGTTATGCCCGCATGAAGGCGCGGCCATCGCAGCCGCCCACGGCTATGCGCAAGTCAGCGGCAAAGCCCAGGCGGTGTTCGTGCACGTCGACGTCGGCACGCAGAATATGGGCGGCGGCATCAGTAATGCGCTGCACGGCAGAGTGCCGGTATTCGTCTTTGCCGGCCTCACGCCTTACACCATCGAAGGCGAATTGCCGGGCAGCCGCAACCGCTCCGCCACCTATCTGCAGGACGTGCCCGATCAAGGCGGCATCGTGCGCCAATACGTCAAATGGGACTACAGCATCCGCACCGGCAAGAACGTCAAGCAACTGGTGCATCGCGCCATCCAGATTGCCGAGAGCGATCCGAAGGGGCCGGTCTACCTGACCGGCGCGCGCGAAGTGCTGGCCGATGACGCGGTGCAGACGCCGCTGGCAGTGCAAAAGTGGCGGCCGATCGCACCGGCGGCGCTGCCCGCCGATGGCGTCGCAGAAATCATCGACGCATTAATGAAAGCGGAAAAACCGCTGCTCATCACACAGTATTCCGGCCGCAATAAAGCCTGCGTGGCCGAACTGGTGCGCTTGGCCGAACGGCTCTCGATCCCGGTGGTCGAGGAACGTCCGATTCAGATGAATTTCCCGGCCGATCATGCATTGCATCAAGGCTATCTGGCCGGCCCGCTGGTGCCCGAGGCCGATGTGATCGTGGTGCTCGATTGCGACGTGCCATGGATGCCTTCCAGCAAAGAAGTGCCGCACGCCGATTGCAGAGTCTTTTATATCGATGTCGATCCATTGAAGGACACCATACCGCTCTGGTATATGCCGGCCGAACGCTTCTACAAGGCCGATTCGAACGTCGCGCTCCAGCAATTGAATCACTTTCTGGATAGCGCCGCGCCGCTGGATAAAAACAGACATGCGCAACGGCTTGCGCGGGCGCAGGAAACGCACGACAAACTGCGCAGCGCATGGCGCAAAAAAATGGAAATTCCGGTCGACAACATCATCACCCCGGAATGGGTGACCGCCTGCCTGCGCGCGGAGGTCAATGAGGACACGATTCTGGTCAACGAATCGGTCACCAGCGCCACCTCGATTTTTCACAATCTGCCGCGCAACAAGCCGGGCACTTTCTTCGGCAGCGGCGGCAGCTCATTGGGCTGGGGCGGCGGCGCGGCATTGGGCTCGAAGCTTGCTGCGCCCGATCAGGACGTCATCTGCTTCACCGGCGACGGCGCGTTTTATCTCGGCAATCCCTCTTCGGTGTATTGGACTTCACGCCGCTACGATGTGCCGTTTCTGACGATTATTTTCAATAACCAGGGCTGGAACGCCACGCAGGAAAATTTCAAGCGGCTGCATCCGAACGGCGGCGCCAATACCCTCGGCGATTGCGTCAGCCTGAGTCCTTCAGCCGACTTTGCAAAAATAGCCGAGGCGGCCGGCGGTGCGTTGGCGCGCACGGTGGTGCAGGCCGATGCGTTGCCGGCGGTGTTGAAGGAGGCGATGCAGGCGGTTCGGGAGGGGCGTTCTGCGGTGGTTGATGTGCGGATGAAGACGATTTGACCCTTCGATACGCTGCGCTACTCTGGGCGAACGGGGTTCTGTGAAAATTTAAGGAAAACCGTTTGCCAAGTTTGCCAAGTGAGTCACGGTTGAATGGGATTCTAATCAAACTTAAAGAAAAACCGTTCGCCCTGAGTAGGCCGTAGGCCGTATCGAAGGGTCACCTCCAGCCTCAAATTCACCTTAAAAACCCCCCGCCATCCGCTCCCAAAACAACGTCTCCCCCAAATGCACATTCGCCGCCCACTCCTGATGCGAAGCATCATTAGCATCATCGGTAATATATTTAAATGCGCGCCACGCAACGCCATATCTATGACAGGTATGCGCAATAGCGAACAACTCCATATCCACCACATCCACCCCAGACGCCGCCAGCCATTCGTCCCTCGCCGTGACGAAGCTGTCGCCGGTGCCGCAGACGGCATCGCCGAAGCCTGAAAAATAAGCGGCGGGCTCGCGCGACAAGGGGGTGACGCCGCGCTCGGCAAGCGGCATCGCCAGCATGTCGCGCTGTATCACCTTGGCAACTTCAAGCAGCCCGTGCAATGCCGGATTGATTTTGCCGGCGGTGCCGAAATTGATCACCAGATCCGGTTGAAGCCGCAGGATCGCCGCCGTCGTCACCGAGGCTGCATTGACCTTGCCGATCCCCATGTAAACCACTTCAACGCCGGCCGGCGCCAGGCTCGCAGTGAGTTCGTTTTCCAATGCCGTGAGCAATAAAATTTTATTGGTTGCCATGCGTATTCTTCAATTTAACTTCTCCTGCCAGCGACAGCGGCATCCTGTCCTACAACAAGCCGAGTATATGTCCGATTCGAAATGCCCGGCCTGCGGGCTAAAGTGGTCTTTTGAAAATGACAAAAGGAGCCATTATGCAAGCATCGCATCCTCTTTCTTTGCGCCAATCCGGTCCGCGGGCGTCCGGCCTTCTGAAGGTCCTCGGCGCTGCAGCAATCGGTATTGCCGTCATGGCATTGGTCGGCAATGCCCGCGCAGCAGATTTGTCCAGCAAAGATAAAAGCTTCATGACCGACGCCGCCGAAGCCGGCCATACCGAAATCAATGCAAGCAAGATCGCGCTGGAAAAAAATCGCAGCCCGGCCGTCAAGGATTTCGCCGAAGCAATGATCGGCGACCATACCACTGCCGGCGATGCATTGGCCCAACTGGCGACAAGCAAAAACTTTACTTTGCCGGATGGCCCAAGCGCCATGCAAAAAGCCAAGATCGCCATTTTAAGCAAACTCGATGGCGCTACATTCGATAAGCAATATGCCAGCATCATCGGCGTATCGGCCCATGAAGATGCCGTCAAATTGTTCAGGGACGCGGCGGCAAACGCCAAAGACCCGGATGTAAAACAGTTTGCCGCAAAAACGCTGCCGACGCTGGAACATCACCTTGAAATGGCCAAGCGTTTGAAGACCGCGACCGACGGCGAAAAGTAAAACACAGCCGGCGCGATAACGCATTATCCTATCCAGCATAAATGACGCATCGCCCTCCTCTTCCATCACGGAAGAACGGGCGATGCCGTTTTTTTTGAGCGCCAGAATGTATTTCGATTTCGGCGTATATTCGTATTTTTTAAACCTGATCCAGCCCAGCTTCCAGCCACTTTTTCGATGAGATGATGATGAAAGAAAAACAGCAAGAAGATAGCCCCGATTCAAGCGTCGATGCATTCGCACCACGCTCTATTTATTCCGATACCACGCCAGTTTCACTTTCCAACAATCCCGCTGCGGAAAAACCGCGCCAATGGCTCAGCCTGCCAAACCCGGAACTATCTCGCCGCAGCTTTCTGGCCTTTGTCGGCGCCAGTAGCGCCGTCGGCGCAGTCGCTCCCGGCGATGTGTTTGCAGCCGAGCCAGAACCGGTCCCAGAGTCAGCCGACAGCGGCCTCACACGCTTGACAGTCAATGGCGTGCTGCGCGAAGCCAAGGTCGATGTGCGTACCACGCTGCTCGATTATCTGCGCGAAGACCTGCAACTGACCGGCACCAAAAAAGGCTGCGACCACGGCCAGTGCGGCGCCTGTACCGTGCACGTCAACGGCCGCCGCATCAATTCCTGCCTGTCGCTGGTCGCCATGCATGACGGCGACAGCATCACCACCATCGAAGGCCTCGGCACGCCCGACAATATGCATCCGATGCAAGCGGCCTTCGTCGAACATGATGGCATGCAATGCGGCTATTGCACCTCGGGTCAGATCATGTCGGCAGTGGCCCTGCTCAAAGAACCGTGCGGGCGCAGCAATACCGATGTCAAGGAAGCCATGAGCGGCAATATCTGCCGCTGCGGCGCGTATGCCAATATCGTTGCTGCGATCCAGCAGGTGCGTAAAGTCTAAGGAGCTGTCATGCAACAATTCGATATGATTCGCGCGCAAAGCGCCGGCGAAGCCGTGCGGCTGGGCGCGCAGGGTGAGGATGGCGCCACGCATCCGGTCCGTTTTTTGGCCGGCGGCACCACCTTGCTCGATCTGATGAAACTCAACGTGGAGCAGCCGCAGCGCGTACTCGATATTAATCGCCTGCCGCTGGACAAGATCGAACAGAGCGCCGACGGCGGCCTGAAAATCGGCGCGCTGGTGCGCAATTCCGATCTTGCCCATCATCCCTTGGTGATGCAGCGCTACCCGGTGCTGAGCCAGGCTTTGCTCTCCGGCGCATCGGCGCAATTGCGCAACATGGCGACCACCGGCGGCAATCTGCTGCAACGCACGCGCTGCGTGTACTTCCGCGACACCGCCATGGCCTGCAACAAGCGTCAACCCGGTTCCGGCTGCTCGGCCATCGGCGGCTTCAATCGCAATCTGGCGATCCTGGGCACCAGCGATAACTGCATCGCCACCAATCCTTCCGATATGAATGTCGCCTTGAGCGCGCTGGAAGCCACCATTCATGTGCAAGGCGCTGCTGGCGTGCGCAGCATTCCGATTGCCGATTTTTATCTCTTGCCCGGCAATACGCCGCAGCGGGAAACCGTGCTCAATCCCGGCGATCTGGTCACCCACGTAACGCTGGCCGCGCCGATCGCCGGCGCGCATTCCACTTATCTGAAACTGCGCGATCGCGCCTCGTATGAATTTGCCTTGTCGTCGGCCGCTGTGATCATCGGCGTTGCGCATGGCCGCATCAGCCATGCGCGGGTCGCGCTGGGCGGGGTCGGCACGCGGCCCTGGCGCTCGCCGGAAGCCGAAGCCGTTTTGATGAACGCCACGGCCAATGCCGACACCTTTGCCCAAGCCGCCAAAGCCGCCGTCGGCACCGCAGTTGCACGCAGCGAAAACGGTTTCAAGATCGAACTGGTGCAGCGTTGCCTGGTGCATGCATTGCACACCGCTACCTCACCATCCACCGCATCGAGGAGTGCCTGATATGGCGATCCAATCTCACACACCCACCACGACCGCCAGCGTCGGCGCAGCATTGCCGCGCATCGACGGCCCCCTGAAAGTCACCGGCAAAGCGCAATACACATCCGATCATCGCTTCCCCGGCATGTTGATCGCCGTGCCCTTATGCGCCACCATCGCCAACGGCGCCGTGCAGCGCATCGATACCGCCAAGGCCTCGGCCATGCCGGGCGTCAAGATGATTTATACGCATGAAAACATCGGCCGCTTTTACCGCGCCGGCGGCAGCGTGCGCATCGATGAAAAACGTTCACCGATGGAAGATACGACCATCCGTTACTACGGCCAATATATTGCGATGGTGGTGGCCGATACCTTCGAGCAGGCCAATGCCGCCGCCGCGGCCATCAAAGTCGACTATCGCACGGCGCAACCCGAAGTCGGCAGTCATCTGAGTTTGCCTGCCAGCGAGAAACCGAAAGTCGATTCCCTGCGCGGCGATCCCGATGCCGCCTTTGCCGCCGGCCCGGTGACGCTGGATTACACCTACACCACGCCGATTGAAACCCATAATCCGATCGAACTGCATGCCAGCGTTGCCATATACGACGGCCAGAACTTCACGCTCTTCGAAACCTCGCAGGCGATCGTCAACCATCAGGCGGCGATGACCGCCATACTCGGCGTGCAACCGGAAAACGTGCGCATCATCACGCAATATCTCGGCTCCGGTTTCGGCGGCAAGTTGTGGCCGTGGACGCACAGCCTGCTGGCGGCGATGGCGGCGCGCAATCTGCAACGTCCGATCAAGCTGGTGGTCAGCCGCGACATGATGTTCCACAACGTCGGCCATCGCACCAACACCCAGCAACGCATCCGTTTATCGGCCACCGCCGACGGCAAGCTGACCTCGCTGCAACAAGACTTTTTGACCCACACCGCGCAGATCGAAGCCAGCCGGGAAAATTGCGGCGAAGCCACCGTCTATCATTACAGCACCGCCAATTTGCGCGTCACCAGCGGGCTGGTCAAACGCCATATCGCGCCGAACACATCGATGCGCGGTCCGGGTGCGGTGCCGGGCCTGTTTGCCACCGAATCGGCGCTCGACGAACTGGCCATCAAGCTCAATATCGATCCGGTGCAGCTGCGTTTAATCAACGAGCCGGCGCTCGATCAAAGCTTGAATGTGCCGTTTTCGTCGCGCCACATGCGCGAGTGTCTGACCGCCGGCGCGCAGCGCTTCGGTTGGGGCGAACGCAATCCGAAAGTCGGCTCGATGCGGCGCGACGGCGCCATTGTGGGCTGGGGCGTGGCCGGTTGTTCATGGATGGCCAAGCGCAATCCGGCCGAAGTTTCGGTGGCGCTGAGCGCCGATGGCGGTGCGCACGTAGCCTCGGCGACACAGGATATCGGCACCGGCACCTACACGGTGCTGGCGCAAATGGTGGCCGATCTGACCGGCATCCCGATGGCGAAAATCGTGGTGGCGCTGGGCGATAGCCGCTTGCCGCCCGGACCGTTTTCCGGCGGCTCGGTGGCCACCGCATCGCTGACCCCGCCGGTGGCCGAGGCTGCCCGCGACGCTATGAAACAGGTGTTGCAGATTGCCATGGAAAACGAGCAATCGCCGTTCAAGGGCAGTAAGCCGGATACACTGATGTTTTCGCAAGGCCGCATTCATCGCAAGGATCAGTCGCCGCAAAGCGGTGTGCTGTTCGCCGACATCATCCGCAGCGCCAAGCTGGCCGGCGTCACCGGCAAAGGCAAATCCGGCGCCAGCGCGGGTGATCCGGGCGCGTCGAAAATTTCCATCCATTCCTATGGCGCGCAATTCGTGGAAGTGCTGTGGCAGCCGGAGATCGCCCGTTTGCGCATCAACCGGGTACTCTCGGTAATCGACGCCGGACGGATCATCAATCCGCGCACCGGACGCAATCAGATCGAGGGTGCGGTGGTGATGGGGATCGGCATGGCCTTGTTTGAAGAAACTTATTACGATCCGCGCAACGGTAAGCCGGTCAACAATAATCTGGCCGATTATGTGATGACGACCAATGCCGACGCGCCCGATATCGATGTCCTCTTCCTCGACTATCCTGATCTGGCGCTCGATGAGCTGGGCGCGCGCGGCATCGGCGAAATCGGGATTGCCGGTGTAGCGCCGGCGGTGACCGCCGCGGTGTATCACGCCACCGGTGTGCGGGTGCGCGATTTGCCGGTGAAGATCGAGGATTTGTTGCAGGCGGAAAACGGCTATCGGGTATAAATTTTAGGTGGTCTTCGAAAAAAATGGCGCCATCCCACCATGGCGCCATTTTTTTGCATATTTGCATAATCAGGTTTCAAAAGGGTATAGTCGCGCTTCCAAAATAAGATTCAATAGCGACCGGCGCGCAACATGACATGAGTAAATTGTTCAGCGATTGTGAGGGGGACGACGGCATTCCCGGCGTGCAACGCCGTGCGGCATTGATGGTAATGATGCTCGGCACGCTGATCATGGTGCTGGACAGTTCCGTCGTCAACGTCGCCCTGCCGCAGATCGCCATCGATATGCAGGTCGATCCCTCGGCCGTGGTCTGGGTCGCCAACGCGTATACGCTGGCCGGCGCGATGACGATGGTGGCCTTCTCCTCGCTGGGCGATATCCTCGGCTTCAGACGTCTTTATATCAATGGCCTGACGCTGTTTACGCTGTCTTCGCTGGGCTGTGCATTGGCATGGTCGTTGCCGGCGCTTAATGTCTTCCGCTTCGTACAGGGCTTGGGCGCGGCGGCCTCCATGAGCATCGTGCCGGCGCTGTATCGCCAGATATTTCCCTCCCGTCTGCTGGGCAGCGCGCTGGGCATCAGTTCCATGATGGTGGCGGCCTCGCTGGCGGCCGGCCCGACCATCGGCGGCATGATGCTGGCGGTATTCCGTTGGCCGTCCCTGTTTCTGGTCAATCTGCCGATCGGTATCGGCACCGTCCTGCTGGCGCACCGGGTATTGCCGCACATTCCCGGCCGCGGCGGAAAATTCGATTACGCCGGCGCGGCCTGGTCGGCGATCGCTTTGGGCGCTACCGTCATGGCGGTGGACGCCTTATCTCGCGGGCACGGCCAGGCGCATGCGACCCTGACCCTGACCCTGTTCGCGCTGGCCGGCGCGGCCGTCATCGGGATCGCATTTTTCATCTGGTCGCAACGCCGCGCCGGCGCGCCCAAACCCTCATTGCTGCCGTTGCGCATTTTTGCCACGCCGCGATTTTCATTAGCCGTCGGCACCTCTATTTGCTCCTTCATCGCCCAAGGGATCGCGTTTATCGCCATGCCATTTTTGTTTCAGGGCGCGTTCGGCTTCACGCCGCTGATGTCGGCCGCGATGTTTACGCCGTGGCCGCTGGCCATCATCATTGCCGGGCCGCTGTCGGGCCGCTTGTCGGACCGTTTTCCGCCGGCGGTTTTGTCGACGGCGGGATTACTGATCTATGCGATCGGTCTCGCATTACTGGCCTGCCTCGCGGCCAATCCTTCCATACCGGATATTCTATGGCGCACCTTTGTCTGCGGCGTAGGATTCGGTCTGTTCCAAAGCCCGAATAACCGCGAGATGATGACCAGCTGTCCACGCGAACATTCGGGCGCCGCCTCGGGCGTGCTGGCCATTGCGCGCACCTTCGGCCAATCGCTGGGCGCGGCCATCACCGCGATTGCGATGGTGGCCGCCAGCGCCACAGAATCAAACACCGTGAACACCGCCGGCGCTGCATTCAAATCTGAATCGCTGGGCATTCATACCGGCTTATGGATCGCCTGCGGGGCGGCAACAATGGCGATGTTTGTCAGTATGTCGCGGATTAATAAGGCCTAGGTTGATCGCGGACATTCTGCGCAAATATTCACGGCATTTCCCGTTTGGCAAGAAACACCCACATCACAGCCATGAGCAGCATCCCGGTAATCGTGACGCAAGACCAGGTGAAGAACCAGGCAGCGACCAGCTTGATTTCCAACAAACGCTCGAACACGCCGCCAAGTCCGAAGTTAAAGACGGCAAACACCAACCAGCGCCGCAAATAGAGCGGCAGATACCGGCGCATTTCCCGGTTGTGCTGCCACGCGGCGTGTCGCTCGAACGGGTTCTTCGCCTCGGTCATGTCGACAAATAACCAGTCGAAAAAAAGAAAACGGTAAAGCAGCGTCGCAAATGTAATTTCGGCGTCGGCGCTGGCAATGACTTCTCGTCCATGGGGTGCGCGGCTATCTGGCATATGCAGACCTTCGATCGGCACTAACCTGGTTATGATAGCAAAATTGCAATAGTGCGTGCTTGCTTTGGCGACTTTGGGGCGAATAAAAGGACCACTCGTGACGATGCCTTCACTGAACGGCATTACGGCGGCACTAGAGCGTATTCAGCCGCAATTTATCAGGCGTGACATCCAAAGCCCCAGCAACCCCCATCTGCGCCGACTGGCTTGCATCCATCTTGAACTGCTTACCCACGCGCGCCAGCTTTTCCGCCTGATCTTCCAATAATTGAGAACTCGCCGCGGCCTCTTCAACCAACGCCGCATTGCGCTGCGTGGTGGTATCCATTTCGGTGATCGCTTTATTGATCTGCTCGATTCCGGCGCTTTGCTCCTGGCTGGCTACTGAAATCTCCGCCATGATATCGGTCACGCGCTTGACGCTGGCGACCATCTCATTCATCGTCGCGCCGGCGCGGTCGACCAAGCCGGCACCGAAGTCGACCTTCTCCACCGAGTTATTAATCAAGGTTTTGATTTCCTTGGCGGCCGCAGCGGAGCGCTGGGCCAGGCTGCGCACCTCGGAAGCGACCACCGCAAAACCGCGTCCCTGCTCGCCGGCCCGCGCCGCTTCCACTGCCGCATTCAACGCCAGGATATTGGTCTGGAATGCGATGCCGTCGATCACGCTGATGATGTCGACAATCTTCTTCGACGAAGTATTGATTTCCCCCATCGTATCGACCACTTGCGACACCATGCCGCTACCCTTGACGGCAACATCGGAAGCATCCAGCGCCAATTGATTGGCCTGCTTTGCGTTATCGGCATTTTGCTTGACCGTGGCGCTCAATTGCTCGATCGACGCAGCCGTTTCCTCGAGCGATCCGGCCTGCTGTTCCGTGCGCGCGGATAAATCCAGATTGCCTGAAGCGATTTCGCCGGCAGCCGTGGTGATGACATGGGTGCCGTGCTGCACCTCACCGACGATCTTGCGCAAGGCATTGTTCATGTCATCGAGCGCGCGCATCAATTCGCCGATTTCATCCTTGCTGGATTGATCGATCTCCGCCGTCAGATCGCCGCTGGCGACCATTTTCGCCACATGCAGCGCTTGCCCCAGCGGACGCGTAATGCTGCGCGACATCCATAGCACCACCAGCGCGCTGATGCCGGCCAATAATGCGCCCAGCAGCAACGATAGATGCACGCTCCGTGTATGGTTTTGATCGATCTCCAGCGCCATCTGGTCGATGGTCTGGCGCTGCATCGTCAACAGATCCTTGACCTTGGATTGATAGTTGGACGCCGCCGGCATGAATACCTCTTGGAAAGCGCGCACCCCCGCGACCGCATCGCCGCCTTCGCGCGAGTGCATTACCAGCTCCTTGGCCGCCTGATATTTAGCGCGCAAATCGATAATATTCTTGAATAGCGCCTTCTCGGTCTCGCTGGTCAACTGCGGCTCGATCGCCTTGATTTTTTCCGTACCCTGTTTGACGCTATCGGCGATGTCGGCGGCAAAAGTGGTCGCCAGTTTTTCGTCGGTACTGCGCGCAATCATCGTGGTACGGGCAATCGCCGAATAGGTCAACACATACCAGTCGGCGATCAAACGTTCTTTGGCGAGGGGGTTTTCCATCATCAGCCGGGTCGCCTCGGCGTTGCGGTTACCGTTGATCAAGGCCAGAGAAGTCGAGACAATCGCCAGCAACAGCACAATCGAAAAGCTGAACGTCAGGCGGGAAGAGATACGTAAATTATTGAGAATTTTCATCATTGGCACACGAAGGTTATTTAGAATGATTAGGTCGATGTGTTGCCGGCAATCACTATTTCAGACTGCCTTGAAGCCGGTGTAGATTACACCGATTGCAGGTCGCCGCAAGCGATATGTGACAGATTCCACACGGAAAAATAATGTGCCAATAAATGATGGAGAGTCTGTTGAAATTGAGTTAAGGAGATGCATTCAAACAGAATGCGTGCTGGCTGCAAATTGTTGCTGTTCGGTAAGATGTGCCAAGCAATCAGGAAAATATTGTGTGAGCGCAGCGAGTATTTTTCGTTTGGCGCATTTCGCACACCTCACCGGACAGCAACAATTTGCGGCCAGCACGCATTCGCACTAAGGAGCTTGTTGTTAATTTCAGGGCAAGGCGGAATGTTGCGGGCTGTAGCGTATGTTTGTGCTCCGTTCGTGTCCTCCGGCGGCCTTCGGCCACCTCCTCCTTTACCTCACTGCGCACAAACATCCACCCCAGCCCGCACTTAATCAGCATCACGCAACTTGCGCCCAGCAGCCCTTCCGAATCGCGATCATAATCGGCCCTTGACTTAGAGCGCACTCTAACTTTTAGACTGATTCACATGACCACTTCCCTGACCATTCAACAAACGGCTGCCGCCACCGGATTGACAACGCATACCTTACGTTATTACGAACGCATCGGCTTGCTGGACCCGGTGCCGCGGCAAGACAACAAGCACCGCCTCTTTCGCGAGGAAGACCTGCTCTGGATCGCATTTCTGGTGAAGTTACGCAGCACCGGATTGCCGATTCGGGACATGTTGCACTACGCGCATTTGCGCAGGATCGGGGATTCCAGGGAAAGTGTGTCGGCACGGAAGGCGTTGCTCGAAAAGCATGCGCAGACCGTGGAAGCGACGCTGGCCGAACTGCAAAGCAACCTCGCGATTTTGCATACCAAGATCGCCATGTACGAATCCATGGAAGCCGAGCTGTCGGTGCACGTCATTACTTAATCGTTAACCGTCATTTGAGGACATCCAATGAACGCATCCAACAATTCTGCAAACAACGCATCCATCACATCAGTAGGCACACGCCGGCTCGGCATTAATGGCCCGGTGGTCTCGGCGATAGGGCTGGGCTGCATGGGCATGAGCGAATTTTATTCGAATCGGGACGACGCGGAATCGGTCGCCACCATCCATCGCGCCTTGGAATTAGGCATTAATTTTCTCGACACTGCGGATGTGTATGGCCCGCATACGAATGAAGAACTGGTCGGCAAAGCAATTAAAGGCAAACGCCAGCAATTTTTTATCGCCACCAAATTCGGCCTCGTGCGCGATCCGGCCAATCCGCAGCTGCGCGGGGTCGACGGCAGTCCCGAGTACATCCGCAAGTCGGTCGAGGGCAGCCTGAAGCGGCTCGGCATCGATACCATCGATCTGTATTACCAGCATCGGATCGACCAGAAGACGCCGATCGAGGAGACCGTCGGCACGCTGGCCGATCTGGTGAAGGCCGGCAAGATTCGCTACATCGGTTTGTCGGAAGCTTCGGCGCAAACGTTGGAGCGGGCGCATAAGGTGCACCCGATCACCGCGCTGCAGACCGAGTATTCCCTGTGGACCCGCGATCCCGAGCAGGAAACGCTCGGGCTGTGCCGCAAACTGGGTATCGGCTTCGTGCCATACAGCCCATTGGGACGCGGCTTTTTGACCGGTGCGATTACCCGGCCGGATCAATTTGCCGCCGATGATTATCGCCGCAACAGCCCACGTTTTCAGGGCGACAACTTTACCAAGAACCTGTTGCTGGTCGACAAGGTGAAGACGCTGGCGACACGCTATGCCTGCACGCCGTCGCAACTGGCTTTGGCATGGGTGCTGGCGCAGGGCGAGCATATTGTGCCGATTCCGGGCACCAAGCGGCGTCAGTATCTGGAGGAAAATTCCGGCGCCTTGGCGGTTAAATTGACAGAGGCGCATCTGGAAGAACTGAACCGGCTGTTTCCGCCCGGCGCGGCAACCGGCGGCCGTTATACCGAAGAAGGCATGAAAATCGTCAACGGTTGATAGGCTCAGGCTGTCCTGCAAAACGACCCGTTCGCACACGCGCCCGGGTCGTTTTGTTGTTCAAATTGTAATAGGCTGCAATGTCTGCGGCGGTCTGTCCGGTTACCGATTATTGCTGTTGTACAATGCCTCGGAAGACACTGCTGATTGCAGTGGGCCATTTTTTTAAAATGGAATGATCGATGAATATCAAGCGTGGCGTTGACGGCGATAAAATATCCGACGAACAGCGATTTCAATTGCTGGTCTCCGCGATCCGCGACTATGCGATTTACATGCTCGATGCCGAGGGCAACATCAATAGCTGGAATGCCGGCGCGCAGCGCTTCAAGGGTTATTCCACGCAGGAGATCCTCGGACGGCACTTTTCCTGTTTTTATACGCCGGAAGACAATGCAGACGGGCTGCCGGCCCGCGCCTTGCGGCTCGCTGCCGAAGAAGGAAAATACGAGGCCGAAGGATGGCGGGTGCGCAAGGACGGCGCCCGCTTTTGGGCCAGCGTGGTCATCGATCCGATTCGCAATGAAGCCGGAGAACTTATTGGGTTTGCCAAAATCACGCGGGACATCACGGAAAAGCGCGAGGCGGCCGAGGCCTTGAAGAAGGCCAACGCGGCCCTGTTTCAGTCGCAGAAAATGGAGGCGCTCGGCCAACTGACCGGCGGCGTCGCGCATGATTTCAATAATCTGTTGTCTGTCGTATCCAGCGGCATCGATCTGCTGTCGATGCAGATGCAGGACAAAAGCGAAAACAAAATCCTTGAGAGTATTCGGCGCGCCGTAGAGCGTGGCGCAGGCTTGACGCAGCATTTGCTTTCGTTCGCGCGTCGGCAGCCGTTGCAGCCGGAAAAGCATAATCTGAACGAGTTGATCGGCGGCTTTGAATCGGTTTTGCGACGCGCCGGCGATGCTGCGTTGATCTTCGATATCCGTCTGGATTCGAGATTGAAAACAGTATTGATCGATGCCACGCGCTTTCAGACGACGCTGTTAAATCTGGTCGTCAATTCGCGCGATGCGATGCCGGCCGGGGGCAAGCTCTCGATTACGACCGAAAACGTGCGACTGCAGCCGCAGGAGATCGGTATGTTGGTGGGCGGCGACTATGTCAGGGTTCTTGTCGCCGACACTGGCGAGGGGATGCCGCCGGAAGTCGCCGCACGTGCCTTCGAGCCTTTTTTTACGACCAAGGAAATAGGGAAAGGAACGGGCCTGGGCTTGAGTCAGGTGTACGGTTTTATCACGCAATCGGGCGGTGATATTACGATCGAAAGTACGCTCGGCGAAGGCACGGTCATCAGTATGTATTTGCCGGTGCATGAGAGCGATGACGCAACAGCCGGCTATACAGCGCCGGATGTTGAAATGGAAAAAGTGCTGATTGTGGAAGACGAGCTGGATTTGCTGGACGTTGCGGCAGAATTGGTTCGCGCCATCGGCTATGAAGTGCTGACCGCCAGCAGCAGCGCCGAAGCCATCGATTTGCTGGCGCGGACCGGGGATATCGATATTCTGTTCAGCGATGTGGTGATGCCGAACGGCATGAACGGCATTGAGCTGGCGCGCCTGGCGCGGCAACGTTATCCGGCGCTGAAAATTATCCTGGCATCGGGCTATCCGCTGCCGGCCCTGAAAGCCGAGCACGGCAATCTAGATAGCTTTTCATTCATTCACAAGCCCTATCAACTCGCCGAATTGGCCAGGAAACTACGCCTGCTGGCTTGAGCTTGTTGCGAAGTTCAGGGCAAGGCGGACTGTTGCGGGCTGTAGCGGATGTTTGTGCGCAGTGAGGTAAAGGAGGAGGTGGCCGAAGGCCGCCGG
>JAQGNR010000237.1 GCA_028291765.1 Herbaspirillum sp. | reverse complement strand
ACAGGAGCAGCCGACCGCTTGGCTGGCAATCACGCTGTCTGAAGGCAAAAACCGTCAAATCAGACGCATGACCGCCGCCGTGGGCTTGCCGACCTTGCGCCTGGTGCGCATTGCGATCGGGCCATTCAGCCTGGCAACCCATCCGCTGCTGCCGGGCGAGTCGATGACGGTCGATGCCGGTGGATTGTAAGCAAATGCAAGCTTTTGCTTTTATTCGATAAGACTGTCAACCAAGCTATCCGCGACCCGTTATCTGCCATGATTCAACCGAATCATTCCCAAAACATCGCTCCTGGAGAATTACAAATGAATAAATTAGTCGCTGCTCTGATCGCCGGCCTGTTCGCTACCTCCGTTTATGCACAAACACCGGCTGCCCCTGCCGCTCCTGCTGCTGCACCAGCCGCTAAGACTGATGCTGCACCAGCACCAAAAGCTAAAAAGGCCAAAAAAGCCAAGAAAGCTAAAATGGCTAAGAAGGCTGCTCCAGCCGCTGACGCTGCTCCAGCCGCAAAATAAGCAATTGCATTCAGTAACATCTAAGGCAGGCTCGTCCTGCCTTTTTTTATTTCTAGAACTCATTTCATAAATAGGCAAAAGTGTGAATGAGGCTATTTGGGCGGAGTGCAAGGCGCGTCGCGCAGCTCAGGGGTGCAGCAGGGAATTCGAACAGCATGCTGTTCGCCTGCGGAACGATTCACGCTTGCAAGCGTGAATGCGTCCTGCAAGGAGCCCCCTGAGCAAGCGGCGCAACGCAGCAATCCGACCAAATAGTCCATTCGCGCTTTGCCTATTTATGAAATGAGTTCTAGATGCTTCGGTATAATCCCTGAACTTCCCGACCACAACGACTCTCTCATGAACCGATTCGCCATTCCCGTTTTTACCGTTCTCTTGACGCTATGCGCGGCCGCTCCAGCGATAGCCCAACAGAAATTCCCCGTCATTGCGTTGACCGCCGGTATGAATGTTATTCAGGCCGAAGTGGCGACTACCGAAGCACAACGCGAGCAAGGCCTGATGTTCCGCGAAAAGTTGGGACCGAATCAGGGCATGGCATTTCTGTTCGGCGCCCCTGCCGGCGTCTGTATGTGGATGAAAAATACGCTGTTGCCGCTATCGGTGGCGTTTCTCGATGCCAATCGCAAGATTATCAACATTGAAGATATGAAAGCGCAGACAACCGATTCTCATTGCGCCCAAGCGCCTGCTAATTATGCACTGGAGATGAATCTGGGCTGGTTCAAGCAGAAAAACATTAAGCCTGGCATGACAATTGAAGGTCTGCCGCAGTAATTCCGAAGCGATCCATAAGCAAAAACCCCCGCATGACCTGAAGTCATGCGGGGGTTTTGTCTGTGGCAATCTATTTGGTTTGGCCCAAGATTGCCAGACGGAAATTAAGCAGCTGCGGTCAATGCCTTGATTGCAGCAGACAGACGGCTCTTATGGCGAGCGGCCTTGTTCTTGTGAATGATTTTCTTGTCGGCGATACGATCGATCGTCGATACCGAATTTTGGTACACAGTTGCCGCAGCAGCTTTATCGCCTGCTTCGATTGCTTTACGGACAGCTTTGATTGCTGTGCGCAATGTCGAACGCTGGCTGGAATTGTGAGCGTTTTGCTTGACTGCTTGACGAGCGCGTTTGCGCGCTTGTGCGGTATTTGCCATGAATAATTTCCTAGATCGGTATCGGCCGCAATATTCTAACGCAATGTTTTAGTTATATTGCGATGCGGAATTCTGTAAAGTCGTGGATTATAACGACTTTTCAATAAAGTGGCAAACGCGACAGCAAATCCGTAGCATTTTCCCCCATTCCCGCCTATGTCCGCCCGACGCCCCCGGTAAGTCCTTTCGAGGCTGTTGCAAAAGACCGACATATTGCCCTATTTTTAGAATCCATTTCATCAACCGGCATCGGGGTGAATGACTTACTGGGCAGCTCTGCGAAACGTCTATAATGACGCCGCATGAACTTGCACAAGACGCTTGCCACCGTTTCTGGCATGACAATGGTCTCTCGCATCACAGGGCTATTTCGAGAGATTTTATTCGCCCGCGCGTTTGGCGCATCAGCTTATACGGACGCCTTTAATGTAGCCTTCCGTATCCCCAATCTACTGCGCCGCCTGTTTGCCGAAGGCGCATTTTCCCAGGCTTTTGTGCCGATTCTGGCCGAATATAAAAACCAGAAAGGCGAAATCGCCACCAAAACCCTGGTCGATCACGTCGCCACCGCCCTGACCTGGTCCATGCTGATCACCTGCGTGGTCGGTATTCTCGGCACCCCGCTCATCGTCTACACCATCGCCACCGGGCTGACCAGCAACAAGGATGCCTTCGACGCCTCCGTGCTGATGACGCAATTGATGTTCCCGTATATCGGATTCATGGCATTTGTGGCGCTGTCCGGCGGTATTCTGAATACTTGGCGCGAATTCAAGATTCCGGCATTTACCCCGGTCTTGCTGAATCTGGCGTTTATCGCTGCCTCACTGCTGCTGGCGCCATTGCTCAAGCAGCCGATTTACGCCATGGCCATTGCCGTGGTGGTGGGCGGCATATTGCAAGTGGCCATGCAAATACCGCCATTGATCAAAATCGGCATGCTGCCGCATATCTCGCTGAATCCCCTCTTCGGCTTGCGCGACCCCGGCGTGCGGCGCGTATTAAGAAAAATGGGGCCGGCGGTATTTGCCGTTTCGGCCGCGCAAATCAGTCTGATGATCAATACCAATATTGCGTCGCGGCTGGCGCACGGCAGTGTGTCCTGGCTCTCCTATGCCGACCGCTTGATGGAGTTTCCCACTGCGCTGCTGGGCGTGGCGCTGGGCACGATCCTGCTGCCGAATTTATCGAAAGCCAATATCGAGGGCGATACCGCCGAATATTCGGCGCTGCTCGATTGGGGCCTGCGGCTGACCTTTTTGCTGGCGCTGCCCTGTGCTGTCGGCCTGGCGACTTTGTCGCAAGCACTGACAGCGACCCTGTTTCATTACGGCAAATTCAATGCCGAATCGGTCTTGATGACCAGTCATGCTCTGGTGGCCTATGGCGTCGGCTTGATCGGGCTGATCGTGGTCAAGATTCTGGCGCCGGGCTTCTATGCGAAACAGGATATCAAGACACCGGTCAAAATTGCGGTCGGCGTGCTGCTCGCAACCCAATTGATGAATTATATATTCGTGCCGTATTTCGCCCATGCGGGTCTGGCGCTGTCGATCGGTTTAGGCGCCTGCCTGAACGCCATCTTTCTGTATTGGGGTCTGCGCCGCCGGCAGATTTACACCCCGCGCCCCGGCTGGGGCATCTTTTTACTGCAGCTGACCGGCGCCCTGGTATTGCTGGCGGCAGTAGCGCTGTGGAGCAGTTCCTATTTCGACTGGATTGCCTTGCGCGCCCATCCTGCCATTCGCGTCGGTGCCCTGCTGCTGGTGCTGAGCGCCTGCGGCATCGTCTATTTTGGCGCGCTGGCGGCAATGGGATTTCGCTTCAACCATTTCCGGCGCATCAGCAATTAGCACCCTTGCGCGCACATAATTGCAACCGGCGTTTTGCAAATTGCGTTTCTTTGGTAGCATGATTCCCATATGACGCTCAAATCTCTCGATTATTTTGCTTCGCTGGTGCGCCAGGACGACTCCATTCCGTTGTTTGAAACGGCATTGGCGATCGGGCAGGATGTCTATCCACATCTGGACTTTGCCGCGCATCAGATTGAAATCGACACCATCGGATTTCAATTGCTCAAGCGTATCCCCGCCGATGCCTCGCACATTCAGAAATTACGGATGCTGAATCATCTTTTCTTTCAGGAAATGGGATTTGCCGGGAATATCAATAATTTTTTCGACGCCGATAATAGCTATGTGCATCGTGTAATGGCGACGCGGCGTGGCATCCCGATTACGCTGGCAGTCATTTATATGGAGCTGGGCCAACAGATCGGCCTCGATATGAAAGGTATTTCATTTCCCGGTCATTTCCTGATGAAACTGACCGTGCAGTCGGGTGAAATTGTGCTGGATCCGATCAACGGCAGCAGTCTGTCGCGCGAAGAACTCGAAGAACGGATCGAACCTTATATGGGGATGCACAGCGAGTACGGCGAACTGCCGCTGGCAGCCTATCTGCGCGCTGCACATCCGCGTGAAATAGTAGAACGCATACTGCGCAATCTGAAAGCGATCTTCATGGATTCGGAGCGCTGGCAAAGGGTGCTGGATGTCCAGCAGCGCTTGGTGATTCTGCTGCCGGACGACATCACTGAACGGCGCGATCGCGGACTGGCGCATGCCCACCTCGCCGAGCCGCATGCTGCGCTGGAGGATCTGGAAGCTTATCTGAGCTTGCGTCCGGACGCCGCCGATGCGCCGGCCATCGAAGAGAAAATGATCAGCTTACGCGCCGCTATCCGTCGCCCAAATTAATCATCGTTGCCTTAATTCATCGTTGCCTTAATTAGTGCGGCCTTCAATGTTTTCCCATTTTTCCATCGCATCCAGCAGCAAACCATCCAGTTCGGCAAAGCGTTCATTCAGGCGCTTCACTTCATCCGGCTTTTGCTTATACAGATCGGCATCGGCCAATTTGGCCGAGACTTCCGCTTGCTCCGCTTCCAGCTTGGCAATCAGTAATGGCAATTCATCGAGTTCGCGCTGCTCTTTGTAGCTGAGCTTTTTCTTGGCAACAACCGGCTGCGCCATCGTGGATTTGGCATCCGATTTACTTTCCGACTTCCCGCCTTTGGCCGCCACCGGCTGGCTGCTGGGCCGCTGACGCTCCCAATCCGTATAACCGCCGACATACTCGCGCCAAAAGCCGTTGCCTTCCGATGCGATGACTTGCGTCACAACATTATCCAGGAAAGTGCGATCGTGACTGACCAGGAATACGGTGCCGGCATAATCTTCCAGTAACTCTTCCAACAATTCCAGCGTGTCGATATCCAGATCATTGGTCGGTTCATCGAGCACTAGAACATTCGCAGGCTTAGCGAACAAACGCGCCAGCAACAAGCGATTGCGCTCGCCGCCGGAAAGCGATTTAACCGGCGAGCGTGCACGCTCCGGCGCAAATAGAAAATCGCTGAGATAGGTCATCACATGGCGCTTCTGACCGTTGATTTCGACCCAGTCGCTGCCCGGCGCAATCGTGTCGGCCAGACTGGCGTCTTCATTGAGCTGCGCGCGCATCTGATCGAAATAAGCCACTTGCAGTTTGGTGCCCTGACGCACGGTGCCGCTGTCGGGCGTTTCTTCGCCCAAAATCATTTTTAACAGCGTCGTCTTGCCAGCGCCGTTCTGGCCGATCAGGCCGACCTTGTCGCCGCGCAAAATGGTGGCGCTAAAATCGCTAACGATGACTTTTTCGCCATACGCCTTATTGATATTTTCCAGTTCTGCGACGATTTTACCGGAGCGTTCGCCAGCCGATACATCCAGCTTGACCTGCCCTTGCTGCTCACGGCGCGCACTGCGCGCCAGACGCAACGATTCCAGACGCCGCACCCGGCCTTCATCGCGCACCCGGCGTGCCTTGACGCCTTTGCGAATCCAGATTTCTTCCTGCGCCAGGAATTTATCGAACTTGGCGTTCTCGACTTCTTCGATTTCCAGTTGTTCGGCCTTGCGCGTCTGGTAAGCCGTGAAATTGCCGGGAAACGACAACAATTTACCGCGATCCAATTCAATGATGCGGGTCGCGACATTGTCCAGGAAACTGCGGTCATGGGTAATGAACAGCACGCTGCCCTTGTAGTCCCGCAGCAAACCTTCCAGCCACATGATCGAACCGAAATCCAGATG
>JAQGNR010000147.1 GCA_028291765.1 Herbaspirillum sp. | reverse complement strand
CGGCGCATGGTGGGGACATAAAAAGAGACATTGACCTTATGCAACTGGTCCGGCAAAAGGGATTCCGAAAAACGCCCTTCGAATTGCATGATGTTATCGAATGCCAACGAACCGCAGATAAGAGAAGTCATAAAAGTAGTCGTGATTTTAAGAGAGTGGCTGCATTGTAAAAGAAACGCTGCCTAAGGATAAAACAAATAAACCCGATAACCCGATGCCGTGCCTTGCGTCATGGCGAATGACAGCTTGATCGTTTGTTCGGCATCGGCCGCAATACCGGCGTCGATCAGCTGCACTGAGGGCAGATATTCGGCGGGCGTGAAAACGCGCCTGATCAGCGCTTTTTCATCGTCGTCATTGAGGGTCAATTCGATATCGGGCCAGGCCAGAGGAATATCGGCGCGATTGCGCAGCACGAGGTTCATGGTCAGCGTGGGCCGGTCCGGCGTGGCGGCCTGCAATTCGTTCGATTCGATCGATAACTGATCGATTTGCTTTTGCAACCCGACGGTGCAGCGTAAGGGCTGGCAGACAGCGATCAGCAGCGGTTTCAGTGACGGCATGGCGGCGGCGATCTGGTTGCGTCCCAAATAAACGCCCTGCGCCAGAGCGGCGATGGCCAGCAGTACGCTAATGACGATCATCAATAACCGCCGGCTGCGTGCGCGTTGCTGGCGGCGCTGCGCCGCCAGGATGAATTCGAGTTGTTCGACCGGCGCACCGACGCTGTCGAATGCTTCGGCGTGATTGCTTACGTATTCGCCTTCGTGTTCGCTTTTGTACTCGTTTTTGTATTCTTCAGGCCATTCCCCGCTATCCGGTTCGATTCTGCCAGCGTTCTCAGCCGGATAGTTGGCCTGGTTTGCCGGCACTTCATCGTCATCGTCATGGTGGGTACTCGATGGATACATCGGCAGTGGCGGAATGTCGAAATCGGCGTGGCGGTCTGGTTCGGGGGCTTCGAACCGGGTTTCGCTTTCATCTTCGCTTTCACCTTCGATCATCAGCGCATCGTCGGCATCGGTGTGTTCAAGCGCGGTATCGGCAGGGCCGTCGTCGGGCGATGGCGGCAAATCCCATGCAGCCTCGATCCCCACCATGGCATCCGCATCGGGCAACACGGGCGGCGCCGGCATGCCATAGTTTGGCGCGGCCGCATTTGCTCTGGCGATGGCCGGGGTAATCGGCGGCGGTGTTATCGGCGTTTGCTGCGGCCAATTGCCGCTATTGGGCTGATCCGACTGATCCGACTGATCGGACTGATCGGACTGATCGGGCAGCAAATGGGCATTACCGTCGAATACTTCATTGCAATGACCGCAGCGCACCAGACCGCCGCGCAATTTCAATTGATCGTTGACAACACGAAACGTGGTTTGGCAAAACGGACATTGGGTTGCCTGCGCCATGATTTTGCGTCTGGTGAACTAGCGGGCCGCGCTCAGGAGGCGGCCGGCAATTTGCCGGACAAGGCGACCCAGCCGTCAAGCTGGTCGGCGAGGCTTAGCGCGATGTGCGGTGCATAGGCGGCGATGACGCTGTCGGCCTGTTCGGCGAGTATGCCGGACAACACCAGCGCGCCGCCCGGCGCGACGCGCGACGACAGCATCGGCGCCATCAGCACCAATGGGCCGGACAGAATATTGGCGACCACGATATCGAAGCAGGCGCCGGCCGGATGCAGGCGTGCAAAATCGTCGGGCAGCAAATAGTTGATTTCGCAATGATTGCGGGCGCTGTTGAACGCGGCCGACTGCAGAGCCTGCGGATCGATATCGACACCGATCACCGCGCCCGCGCCGACCTTTTTGGCGATCAGCGCTAGGATGCCCGAGCCGCAACCGTAATCGAGCACCGATTGCTGCGGCGTGACATTGGATTCCAGCCACTCCATGCAAAGCCGGGTGGTTGGATGACTGCCGGTGCCGAAGGCCAGACCGGGATCGAGTTCGAGGATGAGCGCATCCGGATCGGGCGCATCGTGCCAGCTCGGCACCACCCAGATATTTTTGCCGATATGAATCGGCTCGAATTGCGATTGCGTCAGGCGCACCCAATCCTGCTCGGCGACGGCGCGTAAATCGTAGGCTGGGACGACTTCGAAATTGCAGGCCTTCGCGGCGGTGGTAATGATCGCCTCATAATCGCTGTCGTCGCCGACCAGCGCGACCACGCGGCTGCGCTCCCAGGCGGCTTGTTCCGGCGCCATGCCGGGCTCGCCGAACAGGGGTTGCTCGGCGGCGGTGCCCAGATCGGCATCTTCGACCGATACTGACAAAGCACCGGCCTCCATGAGCGCGTCGGACAATCTTTCCGCCTGATTTCGCGCTACTTCTACGACGATTTCAGTCCAACTCATGACTTGCCTTAATTTTTAGCAGGGTTTTTCGGCTCTTTCAGCTGATCGGGCCGTTCTGCCAGCTTTTGTTCCAGATAGTGAATATTAGTACCGCCTTCGATGAAGCGCGCATCCACCATCAGCTCGCGATGCAGCGGGATGTTGGTTTGAATGCCTTCGACCACCATTTCCGACAGCGCGATCTGCATGCGGCGGATCGCCTGTTCGCGCGTGGCGCCGTAAGCAATCACTTTGCCGACCATCGAATCGTAATTCGGCGGCACATAATAACCGGCATAGGCATGCGAATCGACGCGGATGCCGGGGCCGCCGGGAGCGTGCCACGACAGAATACGGCCAGGCGAAGGGGTAAATTTAAACGCGTCTTCGGCATTGATGCGGCACTCGATGGCATGCCCTTTCAGTTCGATGTCGCGCTGCCGATAGCGCAGCTTTTCGCCGGCAGCGATGCGGATCTGCTCTTGCACGATATCGACGCCGGTAATCATCTCGGTGACGGGATGCTCGACCTGCACCCGGGTATTCATTTCGATGAAATAGAATTCACCGTTTTCGTACAGGAATTCAAAGGTGCCGGCGCCGCGATAATCCATTTTGCGGCAGGCTTCAGCGCAGCGCTCACCAATTTTTTCGATGATCTTGCGCGGGATGCCGACTGCCGGCGCTTCTTCGATCACTTTTTGGTGACGGCGCTGCATTGAGCAATCGCGTTCGCCCAACCAGATCGCGCTCTTGTATTCGTCGGCCAGAATCTGGATTTCCACGTGACGCGGATTTTCCAGGTACTTCTCCATATACACTTCCGGATTGCCGAATGCTGCACCGGCTTCGGTCTTGGTCATGCTCACGGCATTGACCAGCGCGGCTTCGGTATGCACCACGCGCATACCGCGCCCGCCGCCGCCGCCGGCTGCCTTGATGATGACCGGATAACCAACCGCGCGCGCGATTCTGACGATTTCTTTCGGATCTTCCGGCAACGCACCTTCGGAGCCGGGCACGCAAGGCACGCCGGCTTTGATCATCGCTTGTTTGGCCGATACCTTATCGCCCATCATGCGGATATTTTCCGCCCGCGGACCGATGAAGACAAAACCGGATTCTTCGACGCGTTCTGCGAAATCGGCGTTTTCCGATAAAAAGCCGTAACCCGGATGAATCGCCTGGGCGTCGGTCACTTCGGCGGCGCTGATGATAGCCGGCATGTTCAAATAGCTGAGGGCGGAAGAGGCCGGTCCGATGCAAACCGATTCATCGGCCAGCTTGACGTATTTGGCTTCGCGGTCTGCCTCGGAATGCACGACCACAGTCTTGATACCCATTTCGCGACAGGCGCGTTGGATTCGAAGAGCAATTTCGCCGCGGTTGGCGATGAGTATTTTTTCAAACATAGGAGGAATCGCTAGAAGTCGGGCAGTGAATGAGCGGTGATGAAAGAGTGGTCCGGATGGTCCAGATGGTCCGATTGGTCATCGCGGGATGATCGGACGCCTCGGACGCCGGGATCGGATCTGCTTAACCTAGAATAAACAATGGTTGGCCGAATTCAACCGGCTGACCGTTTTCGATCAGGATCTGCTTGACCACGCCACCCTTGTCGGTGTCGATTTCATTCAGTAATTTCATGGCTTCGATAATGCACAAGGTTGCGCCTTCCTTGACTTCGCTGCCGATTTCGACAAACGGCGGGGAGCCCGGCGCCGCCGAGCGATAGAAGGTACCAACCATGGGGGATTTGACGACATAGCCTTCGGGTTCGGCCGGAATGGCAACGGCAGCCGGCAAGGCGACTGCCTGCGGCGCCGGTGCAGCGGCACTGTATTGCGGGATGCCTTGCGGCTGCATCATCACTACCTGGTTCTGCGCCTGCGCAGACGATTTGACGATACGAACTTTGCTTTCGCCTTCTGTCACTTCCAATTCTTCGATATCGGACTCGGCGACTAGGTCAATCAGCGTTTTAAGTTTGCGTAAATCCATTTTAATTCCCTAGAGGTAATATTTTGTAAAGATAACCGATCAGTGCAATCCGCCAGCCGGCGCAAGACCTGATTGGGTTTATGCAGGGGACGTTTGTAAGACGTCTTGCAGTCAGGGTGGACTACATTTGTGTGAGTGCGTAATCGATAGCCAGGCGGTAACCTTCTACGCCCAGACCGGCGATGACGCCTTTTGCGATGCCCGACAAATAGGAAAAATGCCGGAACGTTTCGCGGTGATGAATATTGGAAATATGTACTTCAATGAAGGCAATCGCCACGCCCGACAAGGCATCCCGTAGCGCGACGCTGGTATGCGTCAGAGCGCCCGGATTGATGACAATGGCATCGATGCCTTCGGTGCGAGCCTGATGGATCCGATCGATCAACGCCCCTTCATGATTGCTTTGAAATGCAACTAGGCTGGCGCCGGCGGCTGCGGCCTGCTGCGTGGCCCGTCTTTCGATATCGGCTAATGTTGTCGTTCCGTACACTTCCGGCTGACGGATTCCCAATAAATTCAAGTTGGGGCCATTCAGGAGGAGCAGAGATTTTGCCATGAAGTCTGTGTACGTTTGACGATGATGGCCGCATTTTGCCGTTAAATGGCGAGGGTTGGCAAGAAAAACTTTATTAGCGTCAATTCAGCGCGGCAAGCTTCGGGGTGATGCCCGAGGCGATATCTTTATGCAGCTTATCGAAATCGAGCGCGCCGATATAAGTCTGTTGGATCGTGCCGTCTGCGCCGACCAGCAGCGTAAACGGCAATCCGCCGACAGTATTACCCAGATCGCGCATGACGCTGATGGCGTTGCTGCCGGCAACATACAGCGGGTAATCGATTTTCAGTTTGGCGGCAAATTCGCTTATTTTGGGCGCCGAGTCGACGCCGATACCGATAATCTGAAGCGCCGGCATTTCTTTATGCAGCGCTTCCAGAGCCGGCATTTCTTCCACGCAAGGGCCGCACCAACTGGCCCAGAAATTAATCAGTAGCGGCTTGCCTTGCAATTTTGATAACGGCTGTGGCTGGCCGGCCGGGTCCGGCAGGGTTTGCGCAAACAACTGCGTCAGCGCCTTGGTTTGCAGCGTTTGCGGTTTCATGCGCTGCATGCCGGCGTAGGCGCCGATCACACCGGCAAGCACGGCGATCAAGATAAATAAGACAGCTTTGCGATTCATAAGGATTTCTCTTCTTCTATCAGGCGGCGCAGCATTTCTGCATTGGCGCGTTCGGGGCGTTTGCCGGGCTGCACTTTAATGCTGCCGCGTAAATCGTCCGTATGATACAGGCTCAGATGAACGCCCTCGGATTGCGCGCCCTGGCGCATCAGAAAACTGACTGTTTCCACCGGCGCATGTCCGGTGCGGAAGTGTGGACTTTCCGAAACGTCGAATTGAATATTCTTATTCAGCAAAAATATTTCAACATCTTTAGCGCTCTCGGTGAACAACTGGAGATGTATGTCCGAGTGTTCGCTCGCGGTGCCGTTAAGCACCGCGCCGGTCAGATAAGGGGAGAATTGCGACAGGTCCGACATCAGCGCTAGCGCCAGTTGGCGCAGATGCAGTAGCCGCGCCGGCTGCGTGTCGGCGAAGAACAGGGCGTGATGCAAACGGACTTCTTCTTCTATCTGCGCGTTATCCGGTAGTAACTCGCCGCGTACTTTGCTGGCGCCGAGGATTTGCCTGGCCGCGCGGCGTTTGGCGCTGCCGTAGTCGTCGCCGTCCTCGGCAATCAGGCGGGCCGCTGCTACGGCGATTTCAGCACGCAACAGGTCGGTTTCGGAGGAGCGATCGCTAGTCATACGGTTCAGTGTTGCCTGGACATTATTGCGGGAAATAATATTTGGTAGTTGGTCAATACCGTTATTATTTAAAATAGGCCGCCGGGGTCGTCATCTTAATCCCATAATTGCCATTGCATATCGTTTCCACTCTGAGAGTTTGTTACAAGATGAATCAGACAGCTGAGAGGCTTGTTGCGAAATTAAGGGCAAGGCGGACTGTTGCGGGCTGTGGCGGATGTTTGTGCTCCGTTCGTGTCATTCCGGCGGCCTTCGGCCCCCTCCCTTCTTTACCTTACTGC
>JAQGNR010000163.1 GCA_028291765.1 Herbaspirillum sp. | reverse complement strand
GCTGCAGATTGGCCGCCGATCGCACGCTCTTCGAAAAGAAACTCAGCCGTTCGACAATGACGGTCGCGGCGACCAGCAAAATGATGGCCAGCAGCGGCAGCAAGCCATAGGAATCTGCTACAAGTTTAAGGAGTGTGTTCATGATGTTTCCTATTAATAATCAAGCCGGATAAGGAACTAAAGCGGACCTAAAACGGGTGAAGCTAAAAAGACGCCTGCGCGATAAGACGCTCAGGCGCCAAAGAAATTAATCGGCGTTCCATCTCTCATTCATTGTTCGAAAAATAGAACGCGCTTTGTAAATTACTGTGGTCGGGGAAATACGGAGCCGGGTCGGGGTCTCAGTGCTCAGTACTCAGTATCAGTACAGCAGCCGGCAAAGACGCCCGCCCGTCCCTCGTTCCCCTTCCCTTTCTCTTACTTACTGCCCTTCGGTTCTGCCATCAGGATTACTACGCTATCCGGCACAATGGCTGGACGCGGGTGCGGATTATCCGCAGTGGGCGCCGGCGCCGGGGTGAATTGCGCGCTCACCGTATACACACGATGCGTCTTTGGATCCACCGCGAGGGTCTTGGCGCCTGGCATCGTAGCGAGCTTGCTCTGCACTGTGTAAGTGTCCGGCTTGTCCTGATGCACCACCATGAGCGCACCTTCGCCGTCGGTGCTATACACCAGTGACTGCTTTTCGTCGAAGTAGGCCGCATCGGCGAGTTTGCCAGTCGGCACTTGGCTGACAATATTGCCAGTCTTGGCGTCGACGACCATCATGCTGTCGCTGTGGCAGACCGAAAACACCCGGTCGTGCTTCTTGTCAAACGCGATGCCGGTAGGCTCATCGCACGCCGTCATCGGCCAGCGCGCCACGACCTTGGCCGCCTTCACATCAACCTTCACCAGTTCGTTCTTGTTTTCCAGATTGACGAACAAGTGGCTTCCGTCCTTGTCGCTGGTCATCGCTTCAGGGTTGCCGCCGAGATCGATCGTGGCGATCACTTTGCGGGTCACCGGGTCGATGGCGCTGATGTTGTCGGAGTCGGCGTTAGAGGTGTAGACGCGTTTTTTTGCCGGTTCGAAGTAGATAAAATCGGGTTTGGTGCCCGACACCTTAATGGTATCGATTGTGGCCAATGTGTCCAGATTAAAGACCGTGACCGTATTGGCTTTACCGTTGCTGGTGAAGCCCAGCTTCAGATCCTGATCGAACACGACGCCATGCACGCCGTCGGTATCGGGGATCTCGCCGATCAGCTTGCCGGTTTTCGTGTCCATCACTTGCACGTGCCGTACCCGGCTGATGAAAAGCCGGCTGCGTTTGGCGTCGAACGACAGATAATCCCAGCCTTCGGAACCGCTGATGGGATATTTAGCCGCCACTTGATAGGTCCCGCCGATGCCACCGGCTGGGGCTGCATGAGCAAGAACCGGCGCCAAGATTGCACTGGCCAGGGCCACGCAGAGTTTTGTTTTATTCATGATACGCATGCTGTGTATTTCCTTTTTTAGGGATCAATTAGAAATTAAAAGTGGCGCCGGCTTCAGCTGTGATGCCATAGAACTCACGCTGAATCACACGGTCGGAGCTGCCTTCGGTGAACTTCATCGGTGTGTTGGTCAGGTTTTTGAGACTGAGGAACAAACCGTAATTTTTGTTGACCTGGTAGCTGGCCTCGAAGTCAGCCGAAAACCGCGCTTCGGAATAGATATCCTGGCTGATGTTGCCGCCAATACCCAACAGATTGCGGCTGGTGTAGTAGGTAGCCAGACGCAGATCGAGTCCGTTGCGTTCCCAGAACAGGGTGGCGTTACCGGTATTACGCGAGGTCGATGGCAACATGCCTTGTACGCCCGGATGGATTTCCACGTTAGAACTGACGTAGGTCCAGTTGAAGCCGGCTCCCAGTCCGCCCAGAACGCCTGGCAGAGAGGTAAACCGCTGTTCATAGTTCAGCTCCAAACCGCGCGCCCGGGCCGATGCGATGTTGGCAAAGGTGATCACCTGGGTATTGCCGGGCAAGCTGGCGAAAGGGCCGGTGGCCGGGAAGTTCTGGAAGGTGACATTGCCGAGGATGTAATTCGTCAAGGCCTTGTCGAACACACCTATGGAAGCGATGCCGGCGTGCGGCAAATACTGCTCGAAGGAAAGGTCAAAATTGTTGGACAAGGTAGGCTTGAGGTTCGGATTACCCGTTGTCACAACGTTGTTGCCCACATCGATGCTGGTGGCGGCACTGGTCTGGTTGAACCCCGGCCGGGCGATAGTGCTGGAGTAGCTGGCGCGCAGGATCGACTGCGGCGCCAGTTCATAGCGAGCCTGTATGGACGGGAACAGATTGGTGTAGTTGTTGCTGGTCTGTGTCGGCGTCACGACAGTTCCGGCAACGATATTGCCCCCATATCGGGCGTTGGTGGTCTCGGCACGCAGCCCGGTCAGCAGGCCTAGCTTGCCGAATGTCATGTGCTCCTGAAGATAGGCGGCGTACACGTTTTCCGTGTTGTGTGTTCTCTGGCTTGCTGCGCTCAACGCATCGGCCGCTGTATCTTCGGTGAAGCCAGTGCCTTGGGCAAACTGGTTCTCCATGAAGCCGTTGTCGATGTTAAAGCCGTTCTGGTAGTTACCGTTGTAATAGGTGACCGGTGAACCGGAGATGGCTTGGCTTAGCGGTATGGCGGGTATGGCGCTAAAGGATTGCGGCGAGGCGATATTGTCGTTCGTGCGCAGGCGCGCACTCACGCCGGCCTTAAACTCTTCTTCTGACGCCGAGCTCCAATGCGTCGGCGTGGTAACGTTGGCCGCAGTGGACCATTCTTTGGTCTGGGTCAGAACCGGGGTGTTGGTGAACTTTGACAAAACGAAACCGTTCGGATCGGTAGGATTGACGCCGGAGACGGTCGATCTCGGGTAGTTCGGGTCGGAGGTGTTGTTGTAAGTCACCGTCGCCGAGTTCGGATTGGTAAACACACTGACGTAATCGTAAGGACGATAATCGGTTCCGACGGTGTGCGCGACGTCGTAATCGAGCGTGGTGTCGCCGATTCTATTCTTGCCGCCGAGAGTGAAGACCTGGGAGCTGACGGTTTCGTGTTCGTCGCGCAGCGATTTGTTAAATAGCACGCCGGATTCGGTGAAAGAACCATCGGCATTCTGTGTCGGGTTGCCGGGGAATTTGGCCTGCAGCGCCTGGCGGTTGACTGTTTCGGAATAGCCGGAATCGTAATAGCGTACATACCAGCGGTTATTCGCATCCGGCTCATAGGCGAGTTCACCGCCGATGCCATAGCGGATGCGATGGTAGTTGTAAAAGCGCTGTTCGAGGTTGCTAAACGCCTTCGGATTGGTTGTGGTGCCATTGTCGGATGCATAGCCGGCCTCCAGATCATCCACGCCGCGTTTGTCTTCGTAGCGGGAATAGGAACCGACAAAGCTGAACGGTTTGTCCGAGTACGACGTCAGGCCGGAATCCGGATTGGCTGAGCCCGAACCGAAGCGAATGCCGCCGCTGACCGACACGTCGGTCAGGGAGGAGTTGCGCAGGAATTCATTGCCGGCGCCGAGTTTCCCGTCCAGGAAATAATTCTGACCCGGCATCATCGTTTTCGGTGTGATCTCGATGGTGCCGCCGAGCGCTTCGGCATCCTGATCCGGCCGGTTGGTTTTGGTGACGGTGATTGAGCCGATCATGCCGGCTGGAATCGTATCGAAAGCCACTGCGCGGCCGCCGCTGAACGGGCTCGCTGTATTGGTCGGCGGCAGGCGCACGCCGCCAAACGTGGTGGTCGTCAGATCGGCGTCCAGGCCGCGGATATTGACGAAGCGGCCTTCGCCGGTATCGGTTTCCAGGGAAATGCCAGGCAGGCGGCGCACGGCCTCACCCGCGTTTACGTCAGGCAGTTTGCGGATTTCTTCCGCAGTCGTGACGTTGACGAGGTTGGGTGCGGTTTCCTGCTGGGCCCGCGCGACGGCTTCGGTGCTGCGCTGGGCTTTCACATTCACGTCGGAAAGCGACGTGACATTTGGATCATCAGTATTAGTACTTACTGCATCGGCAGCCATGGCGACGGTAAATACCGAATTCATTGCTAATCCAGAGATCAGAATGGCAAGTTGTTTTCGCTTCAGCTGTTTCAAATACATCATTAAAAAAACTCCCCTATTGAAATTGCGCTCTAAAGTTAATCCGTGGTTTCGTGGTTTTTACTGCGAGTGTTGTGTATTGCTTATTACCGGCAGGCATGACCGGCATCGCCACTTTTTTACATTGGCTATAGATGGAAAGAACCTTCGTTCTTTCGTATGGGCTCATCGAGTTGACGATTGAAATGGGTTCGCCAGTTTCCTGAAATTCGCGTTGGCTGCGCCAAATCGCAGCGTATATTCAGCGCGAAAATTTCGGTTGAACTGGAATGGGCGTGAGTTTGTAACTGTTTTGTTACAGCGTAATTACATGCCGTTTTAATACAACAATAGAAAAATATTTCTGCTTATGTAGATTTTTTTAGAATCTCAATAATTGAGATTTTTGACGACAAGGAGGATGTAGGACGGCGATGCGGAGGGGAGGATGGCTAGATGATTATCGGGCGCAAGGCATCATGCTTTGCGCCCGTTGTGTAGATGTGTAGATGTGCAGATGCGATCAATGATCAGTTTTTTGCGGCAGCCAGGCTATCGAGCCGGGTCAATATTTGATATGCAGCGATCACTCTTGAATCAATGGGAGTGGATTTATTTGCCAATATTACAATCCCCATTTTTTTGGCGGGGATAAACGCTGCGTAGGCGGCAAAGCCGTTCGTTGATCCGGTTTTGTTGATCAGCACATTTTCTTGTGGCGGCAACGGCGGGTTCAACTTGCTTGCTATCGCTTCCTGATAGATAACCGTGGCAGCGTTACCTGCCAGCAGCCGTTTCAGTTCTACTGGATAAGGATATTGTTCCCATATCAAGTCCTGGGTAAATTCTCCCGACCGGAAATATCCAGTATGGGTGTCCGTTATGGCGTGCTGCAACTTCCCGTCGAGCTTGACCACCTGCATATTGGTTTCAATAAACCGGATCAAGTCGGCAGAACTGGATTTCACCCCATAGGCTTCCGACGCCAGAACCCCAGGATTGACTCTGACGGGCACATCCTTTGTGGTGTAGCCTTGCGCGTAATTTTTCATCTGCTCTGCCGGCACATTGATGTAACTGTGCGTCATCCCAAGTTCAGGGAATAATTTTTTTTCAAGCGCGTCTTCAAAAGACATATTCATGCGCTTGGCCGTAATCATGCCGAGCATGCCGATACTGGGGTTTGAATATTTTCTGTATGTGCCCGCAGCATGAACCGGTTTCCAATGTTTGAAATAGGCCATTAGCTGATCGGTATTATTAATATTGTCCGGCACTTGCAGCGGGAGACCGCCGGCAGTATGCGTGCCCAGATTGAGCAGGCTGATGTTGTCAAAGCTGCTGCCGCGCAAGGCAGGTAAATATTTGCTGGCGTTGTCGGCTAATGAAAGCTTGCCGTTGACCTGCGCGTAAGAAGCCAGTGTTGCCGTAAAAGTTTTACTCAGTGACCCGATCTCAAAAAGCGTTTCATTTGTGATGGCTAGTCTGGTTTGCTTTGACGCCACGCCATAGTTGTAGAAATACTGTTCGCCATTGATGGTGACGGCGATTGCCATGCCCGGGATATTGTATTGCTGTATCAGCGGCCCGATGGCGTTGTCTACGGCATCTTTGATCTTGGGCTGATCGATGTTGCCGGCAGCACAGCTGCCGATGGTGAAAACGGCGGAGAGAACGGTGGTGAAAATCGGTAACAGTTTTAACGGTTTTAGTAGATGCATCGTTTGATCATTTCTTTCGGTCCAAGGGATTGGGTGGTAATAGTACGCCATGTGTAGGCTACAAATAATTGCCAAAAAGAAATTTTCAATTCAAAAATAAGTCGGCAAATAAGTCGGCAAAATATTTACTTATTTCACACCATGATCAATTAAAGTACAATATAAATCAATGGTTTAGGAAATTAGTATAACGGAAAATAAGTCGGCAAAAAATGTACAATTCTATTCATCAATTTGAACCTTTGCTGCCGCAAGTTAAAGCGGACGAGCTTGAGATCAAGGCGGCTCGCATAGTGCAATCTGCGCTTCGTCTTACCTCCGTTGCACATCCAACTGCTCGAGCCGCGGTGCGTGAACTCGTCAGGTCTATAAATTCTTATTACAGTAATCGGATTGAAGGCCAGGGAACGCATCCAGCCAATATCGAGAAAGCATTAAATCAAGATTTTTCGCAACAACCGGGCATCGCTAAATTGCAGCGCATTGCCTTGGCCCATATTGAGGCGGAAAAGGCGCTTGAAGAGCGCGTGGACGCAGGAGAATCGGCATTCAGTTCCCGCTTTCTAATCGCGGCGCATCAAGCGCTTTATTCCAAATTGTCTGAAACAGATCGCACGACTGAGGATGGGCACGTCGTGATGCCAGGCATGTTGCGACAAGAAACGGTGAAGGTCGGTGAACACTTTCCCCCTGCCGCAGAGTCACTGCCGCGTTTTCTTGCGCGAATGGATGAAGTGTATGAAAAACCCATGGCCTGGGAAAAGTCTCTTATTGCAATAGCGTGCCTTCATCATAGAGCGGCCTGGGTTCATCCTTTCTTTGATGGAAATGGACGCGCAACCCGTTTGCAAACGCATTGTGCTTTATGGCCGCTATCCGGAGGGCTTTGGTCGCCAAGCAGGGGCTTGGCCAGATCGCAACAGAATTATTACGCGCGTCTGATTAATGCGGATGCGCCACGCCGAGGCGATCTGGACGGCCGCGGCAATCTCACTGCAGCAGGATTAACCGAGTGGGTTAATTTCTTCCTTGGCGTGTGTGAAGATCAAGTTAATTTCATGACTCGCATGCTTGACCTGGATGGAATGAAACTTCGTATCGAAGCGTTGATAACATTTCGGGCCGCGCACGATAAAGAGATTCGAGCGGAGGCAATTTTGCCTCTACATCATGTGTTTGCAGCGGGGCCGGTAACGCGAGCGGAGTTTGCGCAATTGACCGGACTCGGCGAGCGAACTGCGCGGTCGTTATTGTCCAGGCTTCTTGCTACCAGATTATTATCAAGCGATATGCCGCTCGGCCCAGTTCGTTTTGGCTTGCCGCTCGATGCGTTGCAATTTTTGTTGCCGGAGCTTTATCCCGAAGCCAGCCAACAAATAATTGATGGCGACGATATGGATGCATTGGCGATTGGAGGCTGAGGTGGCGACCCGGCGCAATGCAACCATGCAACCATGAAGCCGCCGCCGAGCGCCGATACGCCTGCCATACCTTTCTGTGATCCTCCCTTCGCTACGGCGCCAGCACAAAATCGATGCCGTAGCGCTGGACCAGATAAGCATTGTCATGGTCGATCAGATTGGTATCGGATAGCTCCAGATTGAAGAACGCCATTTCGTCGCTTTGGAAAAAAGGGCCGGCATGCCATGTCCCCTTGTGCAGCTTGATCGCGGCGTTGCCCGGCACCATAAAGGCGCGGATATCGTCGGGGGCCGGCTCAGCCGCAGGATCATCCAAACCATAGGGCGGGGCGACCGCAATCATCCATGGCTCGCCGCCGACCGAGGCCAGGCATTGGGTCACCTTGCGGTGCCGTGTAATACGTGAAAACCGGAACGGGCGGCGATCGAGCCGCATTACATAAAAGCGTGGGATGCCCTGGGTGAGATCGAGCGTCGCATCGCCGCCGCCAAAGGGGTCGCCGTCCTCGCCGGGCAGTATCAAATCGCCGAAAGCGCGAAATGCTTCGGCCGTAATCGGTTCTGCCGGCAGCATATGTGTGGCCACCGCGCTGCTAGTCTGTAAATGCTGCGTATTCATGGATTCTCCAGAAACGAATTCGTCAGAAAAAATACCTAATCCAATGAAATCGAACTCTAGTATGCGCGTCCCGGAGCGCACGTGCACCGTGCCGGCCGGCATGGCCTCGACGCTGCCGGTAGTAAAATACAACGCCACGCGCCGCAGCAGTCAACGAGACCCTTGCCGATCTGCAGCGCGAAGGCTTCCTGGCAAAACTTGATGCGAAATGGTTTAAATAAGATGAAGAAAATCAACGATTCCACTACGCTGAAAGCAGCACATGCGCATGTCGGCTGGGCGCACGCATGAGCAGCATCGACGACATCATCATGCCCGGGCTGCATGGCGCGTTCATGCGCGAGGGCTTCGGCGCCGGTGCGGATCTGGCGCAAATCGGTTCAGGCTCAGGCTCCGGCCCGCTCAGCGGTTGCCGTCTGGCGGTCAAGGATGTCTACGACGTGGTCGGCTTGCGCACCAGCGCCGGGAGTCCGTCGTGGCTGGCCGGACAAGCGGTCGCCACTGCGAGCGCCGTGGCGGTGAGAGTGCTGCTCGATGCCGGCGCACAGTGGGTCGGCAAAACCGTGACCGATGAGCTGACCTACAGTCTGGCCGGCATCAACGCACATCATGGCACGCCGCAAAATCCTGCCGCACCCGCCCGACTGCCCGGCGGTTCTTCTTCCGGCTCGGCGGTCGCCGTGGCCGCGGGCCATGCCGACATCGCGCTGGGAACGGACTGCGGCGGCTCGGTCCGGCTGCCGGCCAGCTACTGCGGTATCTGGGGCATGCGTCCTACGCACGGCCGCATCGCGACCAATGGCTGCTTTACGCTGGCGCACAGCTTCGATACGGTCGGCTGGTTTGCCCGCACCGGCGCGCTGCTGGCGACGGTGTTCGAACAACTGGCCGGTTCGAGCGTATTGCCCGGCCCGGCGGCGGCGGCCTTCATGGTCGCCGACGACACGCTGGCGCTGCTCGATGCGCCGATTCGGGCCGCATTCGAGCATGCCATTGCCGGCAAACTGTCGGTGCGGCAGTCGGTGCAGCATGTTGCGGCCGGCGTCTTGCCGCTGCCCGCATGGGCGGCGGCCTTCCGTACTTTGCAGGCGGCCGAAGTCTGGCAGCAGCATGGGCAATGGATCCGTACCACCCGGCCGGCGCTCGGCGCGGACATCGCACAGCGCTTCGAAGCGGCGTCGCGCATCGTGCCGGCGCAGACAGCGGCGGCGCAGATCCAGCGCGTACAAACCGCAGCCACCATGGCGCGGCTGTTCGATAGCGGCGCTATGCTGCTCATGCCGACCGTGCCGACCATCGCCCCGCTACTCGATACGTCGCTATCCGAAGTCGACGATGCCCGGGCCCGGTCGCAGCAATTGCTCTGCGTGGCCGGCATGGCTGGTCTGCCGCAGGTAAGCGTGCCCTGGACGACGATTGACGGCGCGCCTGTCGGCCTATCGGTAATCGGTCCGCGCGGAAGCGATGAAGCGGTGCTGTGCTCGGCACTGCAATTGCAGGCGTTGCTTGCATCTTGATTCGCAAAATAGTTACTGATTTCACTGACTTTTTCAATTAGAGTGCAATACAAATCAATAAGTCGGTCGAAGGGTGGGAGACCCTGAAAATTAAAAATGCCTAACTCTGAACCTGAAACAGGCAAGGCCGAAATACCGATGCCGGTCGGGCCCGGGCAAGAAGAATTCGCGCCGCTGCCGTTTAATCCTTACAAAGGCAGCCGCGGCCTGACCCGCATCTGGTATGCGCTAAAAAATTCGCTCTACGGCCTTCGGTCTGCAGTGCGCGAAGAAAGTGCTTTTCGACAGGAATTGGCGTTAGCGGTGGTTCTCATTCCCTGCGGCGTGCTGATTCCGGTTCAGCCGGTCGAGCATGTGTTGCTGATCGGCTCGGTTTTGCTGGTGCTGATCGTCGAGCTGCTCAATTCAAGTGTTGAAGCGGCCATCGACCGGATTTCGCTGGAAAGGCATGAACTCTCCAAACGCGCGAAGGATTTTGGCAGCGCGGCGGTGACGCTGGCGCTGGTGATCTGCGTGGTGACTTGGGGCTGGCTTGGTGTGCCGGTGATGATTCATTGGGTGCAGTAATGTTGTAGATTTTGGGATAGAGGTGACCCTTCGACACGGCCTGCGGCCTGCTCAGGGCGAACGGGGTTTTGTGAAAATTTTAAAGAAAAACCGTTTAAATTTTACCTGTGGCACGAACGGGTTTTTGTGAAAATTTAAAAACCCCCCGTTCGCCCTGAGCCTGTCGAAGGGTCACCGCAAAACTTAAATCTACTTACAGCACCACCGCCACCGGTTCCCCCAGCGAAACGCCAGCCGCTTGATCAAGTGGCTCGTAAAAACGCAGCAGCCGTGCGGAATTTCCCAGCACCAGCAATGTCCCGATGTTATGCAGCAACGCCGCGCCAATCGCACCGTTGCCGCCCAGCCAGCCGAGCGCGGCCAGGCTCATCAATACGACCGTCCAGCCCAATGCCATTAAACCGTTGACTTGTATGGTCTGCCGGCATTGCCTGCTGAGCCGGATGCAGGTCCCAATCCGGCGTAAATCACTACTGATCAGAATGATGTCGGCAGCAGCGATCGCCACATCGGTGCCCTTGTCGCCCATGGCAATACCGACCGCGCCGGCGCGTAGCGCCAGCGCATCGTTGATGCCGTCGCCGACCACCAGCGGCCGCTGACCGCTTTGCGTTTCTTCTATCACCGCATGCAGTTTATCTTGCGGCAATACCTGTGCATGGACTTGCCGGATGCCGACTTCGTCGGCCACGCGCTGCGCCGCTTTTGCATGGTCGCCGGTCAGCAGGATTTGCCGCCCCAGCCCCAGTTGCCCGATATCGTGCAATGCGGCGCGGGCTTCCGCGCGGCAAGGGTCGGCGAACCGGAACCAAGTCAGGAAACGGCCGTTGATGGCAATGCCGGCGAGCGGCCCGTCGTGGTCGGGCAGGGCCGGTATGTCGATGCCGAGTTGGGCGAATAATGCGCTTTGGCCAAGTGCAATAATGTCGTCGTCTTGCGTGCGGCCCGTCAGGCCCAGGCCCTGATGCTCGGTGATGTCGTATAAGGTCGCGGCGTTGCCGCTGTGCGCCTGCCGCACTAGCGCCCTGCTGACCGGATGATTACTATGATTGCCGAGCCCGGCCGCCAGCGACATTGCCATGACGCGGTCCTGCGGCTGCACCGTATCGACGGCCACCAGTTCCAGCCGGCCTTGCGTGAGGGTGCCGGTCTTGTCGATGATTAATGAGGTCAGATCGCCCATTTCTTCCAGGAATGCCGCGCCGCGAATCAGGATGCCGTGGCGCGCTGCGACGGCTACCGCAGCCAATGCCGGCGCCGGCGCAGCAATCACCAGCGCGCACGGACAGGCCGCCACCAGCACGGCCAGCATGGCCGGCACATTGCCGCTGGCGAACCAGACCATCGCCGCAATTAATACAATCATCAGGGTATAGACGCCGGCATGCCGTTCGATCAGACGCGTAATCTGCGGCTTGGCATGTTCGGCGGTATGCATCAATTTGATGATCTGCCCCAAGGCCGCATCCTCCCCGATTTTCGTGATGCGCAGCCGCAGCAGGCCATCCATATTGATGGCCCCGCCCAATACATGCCGCCCTTCGCCGACTGCGGTCCACGCGGATTCGCCGGTGAGTATGGCGTTGTCGATATTGGCATAGCCGTCCAGCACGATGCCGTCGCTCGGGATATGCTCGCCGGCGCGCACTTCGACCTCATCGCCCACGGCAAGCGCTTGATTGTCCACATCCTCGAAAACGCCTTCGGCCGTGCGGCGATGCGCAATGCCCCGGCCCAGTTTCTGCAGCCCCCGTATCGCATTCTGCGAGCTTTCCAGACTGCGCTCTTCCAGCACATGACCGAAAATCATAATGGTCGGCAAGAGCGCTGCCGTGACCATATCGCCGGACACCCAAGCGGCCAGCATGGTCAGCCCGATCAGACGATCCGTGACCCCATGCAGGCCGGGTTCACGCAAGCTGTTCCAGACCGACGCGGCTACCGGCACGGCCACGATCAGCGAGGCAATGCCGGCCAATATCTGAGCGACGTCGCGGGCTGCGGGCATGAAAATCGACCAGATAAAACCGACCAGCAAAAGACTGGCCGCGCTCATGGCCATGAAAAATTGCACGCCGGCATAGCGCTGTTGCAACTGTGGCTGCAGCGCGGTATCCGCCGCATCTGCTGCGATCGGCGGCGCGCTTTCGCGGGCCCGGTTCATGAACCCGGCCCGGTGAGAATCAGGGCGGAACGGTCCTTGGCGTCTACGGTCACCACAGATCCGGCCTTGGATAAAAGCGGCTGCAGCGCGGCCCGGTAATCCCGTTCGAGCAAACCCGGATCGGCGAGCGCTGACGCGCTTCGCAGCGGCAGGATATTGGCCGTTTCGATACGCGCCGCCGCCACCTGTTCGGCGGCATTCGATTTCGCACTCTGGAGCAGAGCCTGCGCGTCGCGCCCGGCCGATTGCCGGATATTTTCAGACACCGTGCGGGCTTTGGCGATTTCCGCCGCCGCACCTTGGGTCGACATCAGAACACCGGCAAAGGCGAGCGCGGTGGCACGCGGCAGCGACGGCGTGATATCGACCCGCTTGACGCGTATGCCCAGGCCTACGCCCTGCGATGTCAGCTCATCCAGACGCCGGTTGACCAGCGCCGTCAGATCGCCATGCAGACGTTCGCGCTGTTGCGCCGCGCTTGCATCGTGCGTGATCAATTCGGGACGCGCCACCAGTACTGCATCCAGATCGCGCGAGGCGCAGGCGGCGACCGCGGCGGCCGAAAAAATCCGTTCCAGCGCCGCTGCAATATGATCGCGCTGCACGATGTAAGCGTAGGGATCGTCGACGGAATAAAAAAGCGTGGCCCCTAACTGCACCACACTGGCGTCGCCCGTCAGCAAATAACCCGAACCGGCCAATGCATCGGGCAGATCGCCGAGCACGGCATTATTGCGGTCCGCCATTTGCGCCGCTGCAATGCGCTGCAAAGACATGATGGATTGTTGCTGCAGCTGTTCCGCCGCGGGCGCCAGCCAGACCTGATCGATCGGCGCCGGCCAGGCCAGCAACAAGCCCGGCCCCTGGACGCGATCAAGCGCACCCAAGCGCATGACGACCGCTCTGCTCTGCGACGGTACAAAGCGGATGTTGGAAAAAAGCCAGCCCAGCGCGGCGATCAGCGTGGCGGCAAACAGCAGGTAGAAAATAATCACGCCCGCTTCGGCGAACGGGCCGACGCCCGGTTTGCGGGTCGGCTTGGGGGTCGACTGAAGATTCAGCTTGAGATTCGGCTTGAGGTTCGGCTCGCGACTCATTTCTTGCCCTTGCGCGAGGCGCTGCCGGCTGGCGATGTTTGCGCCGCAGCGGCCGGCCCATCGACCAGAATATTGAACGGCGCAGCATCGGTACGCAAGACGATGCGGGTGTTGGCGTTGATGACGGTATTGAGCGTATCGAGCGAGCGCAAGGTCGTGTACAGACGGGGATTGCTTTGATAGGCAGCGCCATAGATCTTCGCTGCATCGGCGCGCGCCTGTGCTTCGATGCCGGCCGCCTCGACACCGGCTTGCGCCAGCCGGATGTGTGCGTCGCGGTCTGCGTCGGAATTGATCTCGGCGGCCATCCGATGCCCTTCGGCGGTGCGTTGCGCAGCGATGGTCTGGCGTTCGGCGCGCATCCGATCGACGGTCGCCGCCAGCACGGCCGCCGGCAAGGTCAATCGCTGCAATCCGATTTGCGATACTTCCACCCCATAGGCATCGAGCAATTGCGATTCGACCGTGGCGCGCAAGTGCTGCTCGAAGGTGTCGAGTTGCACCTTGCTGGCATCGGTATTGACCAGCGAGGTCATGTCGAAGCCGCTGGCGGTGGTTTGCAGGGCCGAACCGATGAAGGTCTGGATCTGCAGCGCCGCTTCGTCAGGCTGGTTGCGCACGGCGCGCAAAAAGCGTTCGATATGTTCCGCGTCGGGCCGGACATGCCATGCTGCATAAGCTTGCATGATGACGCGCAAACCATCGCGCGTGCCGACGTCTTCGAGGCCGGTCGAGGTGGTATGCAGTCGCAGATCGACCGGGATGCTGGCTTCGATCGGCGCCGGTATGCGCCAGGCCACCCCGGGTTGCAACAAGACGCGCGACGGATTGCCTAAGCGCGTGATGACAGTGGCTTCTCCGGCGCGCACCTGCACCAGGCTGGCAGCCAGCGCGCCGAGCACGATGATGATTCCCGCGGCTGCGCAACGCAGATAAAAGTTGCGCGACGGAGGATGCGAAATATGGTCCGCGCTATTCCCGTCGTGCGCATGCCCGGCATGATGGGAATGATTGTGGCGATGAAAAAAATTCAAATTCATTCTCCTATTTGGTGTTGCCGGCGTTGGTGGCATTGGCCGCATTGGCCGCGCCGCTAACATCGGGCCGCAGCAGCGCTGCGCTCAAGTCCGGACGTGCTTGCGCGTAATCCCGTAAATCGATGGTCGAGCGGCTGGCGTCCGCAATCCGGTGATCGAGGATGACCAGTTTGGCGCGCGGCAAACCCCGCGCCAGCGCATGCATGTATTGCTCGCGCAGGAAAATATTGCCGGCGTCGCGGTAAGCTTCTTGAGCCGCATCGAAGCGCAATGCCGAGGCGTTCGCATCGGCGCCAATCTGCGCCGCCCTGGTAGTGGCGCCATTGCGCGTGACGGCGGCATTTTGCTCGGCCTCATTGAAAATTTGCGCCGCCTGCGCCTGTTCGGAAAAAATCAGGGCCTGCGCGCCGAGTTCGGCGGCTTGTACATCGTGATAGGCATTGGCCGCGCCGCCGGGTGGATGAATCGATTCGATAATGACGGCCACGATCTCGACCCCGCTATGCAGGCGGTCGCAATCGGCCTGTAGCGCAAGCTTGATGTTGTGCGCCATTCGATCTTGCGGTTCGCCCAGTATCGCCTGCAGGGTTTGCGTCGAGAAATGCCGGATCAATATGCGCCCGGCCAGCGTGCGCAGCAGTCCGGGCAAATCGGCAATTTGCGTGCTGGCGGCGAGCGCGTCGCGCTCGGACGCGCCGATCCGATAGATAAAGCGCGCATCCACATTCATGACCTGGAAGCTTTCCCGGCCGTTGCTTTGGCCGGCAATCAACTGCGTGGTGTCGAATGCGTGGGAGCTGTCCCAAAGCCGGTTGGCGCTGTCGGGCGGCGGGCCATCGACGGCTGCGGGGGCGGCGCCGGCGCTTTGGCGTGTGTTGGTGGAAAGGTCGGCGGAAAGGTCAGCTGAAAGGTCAGCCGAAACATCGGCAGAGGCGATGGCGAATTCATGGAGTACGCCATTCTCGACCGGGATGACTTTGCCGAACGGCCATGGCAAACCGACGTGCAGGCCCGGCTGCCATACACGCACCGGTTGACCGAACCGTTCGTAAATACCGCGCTGGTTCGGTTGCAATTCGGTGAGCGCGCTCAGCGCATAGGCCAGCAGGCAAGACAGCAACAGGAAGCCGGGAATGGCGCGCCGGATAAAAATCAGGCCTCTGCTTTGCCGCAAATCGACGCCGAATCGAACCGCATAATAATTGGACATCGCCAGCCACGGCGAAGCGCCCGGTCGGAACCAACTAACTAATGCGCTGTCCACTAACGGCTGCACTTTCTGCCCAGAGGTATTGCCATGGCGCGAAGAATCGAAATAACCCAGCACCGCACGCGCGCTTATCTCAAGGGCGACGATGCCGATCGCCGCTGCGCCAAATTGCAGCCATGCATGCGGCAGCATCAGCCCATTGCGTTGCGCGAAGATCGTTGCGGCAACAAACAGACAAGCGACAATCGGTACGCGCAACATGCGCGCCAATGCCAATGCTGGGGCCGGCCCCGGTTGGCTATTCAGTTGCCCGTTCAGTCCCCCATTGGCCAGCGCGGCAACCCACCGCTCGGCAACGATCAGCAACAAGGCCAGCAGGAGACTTGCTGCAGCCAATGCAATGGCGATCGCGCCCGCCGGCGCTGCGCCGCTGCTGCCCGTGATGGCCTGAGAGGCTCCGGCCAATGCGGCCAAGCCCAAAAATGCCGCGCTCATATAAGCCCGGTAACGGTTGAGCCACGCAGTAATTTTCCCGGGGACTCCGGTAGCGGCATGTGCCGTCAGCCAACGCCGCAGGAGATGGATGGCGGTAGTGCGCACCGAGGCCGAGGTCTTGGCAGGCAGGTTGCCGGCGGCGTAGCAATGGTCGAATAAGGCCGCGCCGAGCAGCAGCAGGGATGCACCAAGAATGGCTAGCAGATCGGACAGGTAAGACCATTTAAGCAACGCTGCTGCAATGCAGGCATACAGGCCGATTGCAGCTGCAAATCTGCCCGCCAGCCAAAAACTTGGGCTAAGGCGGCCCGGCATTGTTTGATCTATTGGATTGGGCATGGGGATGTTGGTATAGGGGGGACGACTTGGATTAAACGCAACAGTCCTAGCATCAATCCCGTTTTTGGAATTTATACCACTATCTTGTTGCTGATTTAATCAGTTATGGTCGAATCTTCACAGTATTCTAAAAACACTGCGGAAAAGTACTATAAATAGGATCAGAGCATATATGCCGATACAACAGTAATGTTGCTAAAAATATAATTTTCTTTAAACTAAGCTACTTATCAAAAAATGACAGATTAAACGCGTTTGACGTATGCGATGTCCAGGGTAGGATTGCCCACCAGAATAAAGAATAAGTCATGAAAATTGGTTTGTCCGCCATTGCAGTTGCTCTGACGATGTTGATGTCAACGGGGAATGCGACGCAAACGACACAAGCGGCGGTCAAACCCGTTAGCCCATCCGCGGCAGTAGACTTAAAACCCGCGCCGGTCGATAGCAACGCGATCAGCGCCGCCAGCTCCCCTGCTTCCAGCACCAGCACTACCAGCACTACCACCACTGCCAGCACCGTGCATTTGCCGTTTTCCATGCTCGGCGCTTATGAACCGATCCGCTTGCGCGGGGTTCTCGACGATCATGCGCTGGGGGTCGGCGTGCGGCTCGATCGGGTGGTGACCGCGGCGCACCTGCATCTGGTGTACACCTATTCACCGTCGCTGGTTTTCCCCTTGTCCCATATTCGTGTACTGGTCAACAACCAGGTAGTGGGCACCGTCCCGTTCGACGCCGAGCATGCCGGCAAACCGGCGGCGGTCGATATTGCGCTCGATCCGCGCCTTTTTGCCGACTTCAACCAGCTTTCGCTCGAACTGGTGTCGCACTACACAATGACCAATTGCGAGGACCCGTCCAATTCCTCTCTATGGGCCGATATCAGTCCCGCCAGCGAGATCGTGCTGGAGCAGCAATCGGTCAAGCTGCCCTCCGATCTGGCCTTGCTGCCGGCACCTTTCTTCGATCGCAGAGACAGTACAAAACTGGTTTTGCCTTTTGTGCTGCCGGCCAATCCCAGCAACGATGTGATGCGCAGCGCAGCCGTGATCGCGTCGTGGTTCGGCGTGCAGGCCGACTATCGCGGCGCGAAATTTCCTGTCTTGCATGATTTCCCGGATGCCGATAATGCGATCGTGCTGGCAACCGCCGCCACCTTGCCCGCCGGACTTAATATTGCCGAGATCACCGGCCCGCAACTGATAATGATGCCAAATCCGCGGGCGCCGGACAAAAAACTGTTGCTGGTGCTGGGACGCGATGCGGCCCAATTGCAAACCGCGGTCAACGTCCTCGTGATGAACAAGAACATGCTGACGGGCGCCGCCGTGACGGTCGGCGATGTCGATATCGGCGCGCCGCGCAAACCCTACGATGCGCCAAAGTGGCTGCCGGTTGACCGGGCCGTGCAATTCAAGGATGTCGTCGCCAACAGCGATCTGCTGCAGGTGCGCGGCAGCACCCCCGATCCGATCCGGATCGACATGCACTTGCCTGCGGACTTATTCGCATGGAACGGTCGCGGCGTGCCGCTCGATTTGCGTTACCGTTATACCTCGCCTTCGGTGATGAACGATTCGAGTCTCAGCGTTGCGATCAACGGACTGCTCATCAAGTCTTATCATTTGAATCTGGCGGGTGCAGAAGACGACAGGGCGAAATTGGGGCAATTGCGCTTGCCCATCCTCAACGACGACACCTCCGGCGCGAGCAACGCCATCAATATTCCTGCATTCAGGGTCGGCAGCGATAATCAACTGGAATTGAAATTCACCATGGACTCACAGAAGTCCGGCCTGTGTTCCGGCGTGTCGACTAATCCTGCGCGCGCGGCGATCGATCCGGATTCAACCATCGATTTCAGTGGTTTCGCACACTATGCCGTGATGCCGAATCTGGCGTTCTTCGCCAATAGCGGCTTTCCATTTACGACCTACGCCGACCTCGCGCAGACATTGGTTGTCGTGCCGGACAAAGCCAGTTCGGCGGATCTCGAAAGCATGTTGAGCTTGATGGGCGAAATGGGAAAATGGACCGGCTTTCCCGCGCTACGGGTGCAAGTGGTGCACGCCAGCAGTGTGCAGGGCGTCATCGACAAGGATATCCTCGTCATCGGCAGCGGCGCTACGGCAGCGCTCATGAAGGGTTGGAGCAATATCGCGCCGATGCAAATCGCGGCATCGGCCGATAACCGTTATCGATTTACGCTTAAGGTGAGCACAAGAGGCGGCATCAAAAGCGCCATCGCCCGCACTTCTGCCTTATTCAGTGAAAGCGGCGCATTCGGTACGCTGGTCGGATTTGAGTCGCCCTATACGAAATACCGCAGCGTGGTGGCGCTGGCGGCTTCCGATGACGCCAGCCTGAGCAACGTCATTGACGCTTTGCAAAATCCCGGACAAGTCAGCCAGATGCAAGGCGACTTGACGGTCATACGCGGGGAGGATGTACAAGGTCAGCGTGTCGGGCCGCAGTATGTGGTCGGCGATTTCCCCTGGTATGCGCGGATCTGGATGATCGCCATCAAATATCCGCTGGCGCTGGCCATGTTCGGCGTCTTGGCCGGTATTCTGGTCGCCATCGGCGTCTTCCTCGGCTTGCAAGCGCTGGCAGCGCGCCGACGGGGTATTTGACGTGACCGCCCTCGCACACTTATCCAGGCAGCGGCTAATACGCTATGCACGCGTAGCCGCGCTCTGGCTGCCGGGGCTGCTGCTTGCTTTGCCGGCCGCGGCGGCGTCTGCAGCGCCTGCAGCATTGCCGAAACCATTGACGCAACCATTGAATCCAGCGCGCGCCGTTTGCCAACCCTGGCCGCGTTGGGAAGCATTTAAAACGCGCTTCATCAGTCCGGAAGGCCGTGTGATCGACATCGGCTCATCGGACACCCGCACCACCTCCGAGGGCCAGTCATATGGATTGTTCTTTGCGCTGGTGGCCAACGACAAGCTGGCCTTCGAAAAATTATTGAACTGGACCCAAAACAATCTGGCGCAAGGCGATCTGATGGCGCATCTGCCGGCATGGTTATGGGGGAAAAATAAAGACGGCGTTTTTGAGGTGCTGGATACCAATTCGGCATCCGATGCCGATCTGTGGATCGCCTACAGCCTGGTGCAGGCCGGACGCCAATGGCACGATCGGCGCTTCACGGCGATCGGCGCCTTGCTTGCCAAGCGCATCCTTGAAGAAGAGAGCGCGGCGCTGCCCGGCTTGGGCCGCTCCCTGCTGCCGGCTGCGGTCGGCTACCAACTTGACGCCCATCGCTGGCGGCTCAATCCCAGCTACGCACCGCTGCAGATCGTGCAAGGGCTGGCCAGCGCCTTGCCCGACCAGCCGCAGTGGAAACAATTGCGCGTCTCTACGCTGCGTCTGCTAATGGAACCGGCAGTGCATGGCTTCGCGCCGGATTGGGTGCAATACCAGACCCCCGGCAATACGCCGGAGCACGCTGGCGACAGCACATCGGGCGCCTCCGGCGGCTTTTCCGCCGACACGATCACGGCGGCGACGGGTTCCTATGACGCCATCCGGGTTTATCTTTGGGCCGGTATGCTTGCCTCCGGCGATTCGGCGCGGGCGGCATTGCTAAAGACTTACCAGCCGATGGCCGATTACGTCCGTGTCCAAGGCTATCCGCCCGAGAAGGTCGATACGGTCACCGGCGATTTCGGACCGAATGCCGGCTTCAAAGGTTTTTCGGCCGCGGTGCTGCCGATGCTGGCGGCATCGGATCAATCCGCGCTGGCCGATGGCCAACTTGCGCGGATCGCAGAACCGGATAAACAAGCATCGCCGGCGGGTTATTACTCGGAAGTGCTCACGTTGTTTGGTACCGGATGGAATGAAGGCCGCTACCGTTTCGCTGCCGATGGCAGCCTACTCCCGGCATGGAGTGAAATATGTCATTCCACCCATTAGTAAGCCGGCGCAGCCGCTGGCCTTGGCCCTTGGTAGCGGCGCTTAAAGGCGCCGTCCTGCCGAGTGTTCTCATCCTCTGTCCGGCAATGGTAGCGTATGCCGCCGATCCGGACGCCAATGCAGTCAATGCCAATGCCAATGCTGTAGAGCCGCGCTCAACGCGTACCGAAACCGTCGCCCAATTGATCGCTAGCGCCCGTATGTGGCGTAACAAATCCCGCAGCGACTTGGCCGTTCAAATGATCGACAAGGCCTTGTTGCTCAGCCCCGACAACCCCGATGCGCTGGCTGAACTCGGTATTATCAAAATCCGTTCGAATCAACTTGATGAAGCCTCGCATCTGCTGTTCCGGCTGCGTGCATCGAACCCCAAGAGCGAGGCCGCCCGTGAATTGGGTTATGCCTATATGGCGGCGACCACAGGCAAACAGGCGCTGGCGGAACTCTTCCCTCTGAGCCGCAAAAATGAAGCGGGAGCCATCGAGGCGGTGCGGCGTCTGCAATTACTTTTTCCCGACGGTCCTCCCAAAGGCGATCTGGCGGCAGATTACTACACGATACTAGGCGCCGATCTGCGCCGCCGCCCCGAGGCGATCTTGGCCTTGCGTCATCTGCTGGCCGAGCAACCGGACAACTTCAGCGCTGCATTGACATTGGCCGGTCTCTTGGGCGCTGAAAGTACAACCCGGATGGAAGGCGCAAAACTGGCCCAGCGCACAGTGCTTAATCCGGATGCAGATCGCTCGGCGGCGCTCAATGCGTGGCGGCGCATCTTACGTAATGCCGGCCCTGACCCGGCCTATATTGATTTACAAAAAGCGTATCTGCAATTAGCACCCGACGACGGTGAATTCAAGAGCCTGCTGGCGGCCAGCCAGGCCGCGCTTGCTGCGCGGGAAAAACTGGAAGCCGACCCGGCATGGCAAATGCAGCAAAGAGGCTTAAAGATACTGGCCAAAAACGAATTGACGCCAGCTGAATTAACGCAAGCCGATACGCTGCTAATGAAGGCCTTTGCCTCGCGCCGCACCGATCCAGAATTGCTTGGCGGCCTGGGGCGGCTCAGGGCGGACCAAGGCCGTCAGCTTGAAGCGCGGGATTTTTTTCTGGAAGCCGCGCGCCTCGATCCGGCTAATCGCATCGGTTGGGAAAATCAAGCCCGCACCGCTTCCTTTTGGGGCCAGATCAGCGCCGGCAACAGCGCCATTGACCAAGGACATCCCGCCGCTGCCGAAAGCGCGGCGCGTTCGGCATTGGCGCTGCAGCCGGCCAACCCCTATGCGCGTCAATTACTGGCCGAAGCCTGGATGGCCCAGCGCCGCTTCGGCGAGGCCGAACCCATTTTGCGTCAATTGCTGGACAACCCAGAGCTCGCTCTTTCGGCGCTGCGCAACCTGATCACGGTATTGCGCGAAACCAAGCGGCCGCTTGAAATCGAGGCATTGATGGATGCGATGCAGAGTCGTTTTAAAGGCCCCGATCAAATCGCATTTATCGATCTGCGCGCCAATCAACTTTCGGACGAAGCGAATCCCTTCCTGGAACAGGGAAAAAACGGTCCCGCGATCGAAAAACTGGAGCAATCGATTCGTCTTGCGCCGGATCAGGCATGGATTCGTTTCAAATTGGCGCGTCTGTACCAGCGCTTGGGTCTGCCGCAACTTGGCACAGAAGTGATGGAGCAAGGCCTTGTGGCATCGAAGGCGCCGGAGATGTATTACGCAACCACGCTGTATCGCAATTCCATCGACGATCTCCCCGGTGCGGTTGCTGCACTTAATCAGATCCCCGAGGCCCAGCGCTCCGACAGCATGCGTAGTCTGGCAAATAATCTGCGCGCGCAACAATTGCTGTTGCAGGCACGGCAGCAATCGGCTCGCGGCGAGCAAGCAGCCAGCGGGCAAAGTCTGATGGCCGCCGCGGCGCTCGCGCCCGACGATGCCGATATGCTGGCTTCGCTGGGACGGCAATGGATCGCCGCAGGCCATCCCGATCAGGGTCTGCAACTGGTGCAGAACTGGCTCACGGCGCATCCGGACGACCCGGCGCCGGACGTGCGTTTGCGCTATGGCGATTTGCTGGGCAATGCCGGCCGGGAAGCTGCCTTGACGCCATGGCTGGAACAAATTCGCCGGCTTCCCAATCTGACGCCGCAACAGAGTGCACGACTGGAAGACCAGAGCTTGCGTCAAGCTTTGCGCCTGAGCGATGCCGCCGCCGCCATTGGCGACAATGCCAAGGCCGAGGCCATTCTGAGCGCCGTCAATCCAGCCGGCAAAGCCGACAAGCGCTGGTCGCTGGCGCTGGCCGATCTGCGGCGCAGCCAGGGCCGCTATGCAGAGGCGCGCCAAGCCGTGGCGCCGGTGCTGGCCAAGACGCCGAGCGACTTCGATGCCCGCTTGACGCTGGCGCGCATCGAGGAAGACAGCAAGCAACCCGACCAAGCCCTGGCGTTGGTGCGCCAGATCGTGCAGGAAGCGCCGCCCGAAGACCTCGATACCCGCCTCTCGACGGCGCGACGGCTGACAGCCTTGCAGCATCCGCTTGAAGCCAGCGATGTCGTGTCGGCGTTGAAAGTCCAGTTTCCCAATGATCCGGATGTCACCTTGCAACACGGACGTATCCTGCAATCGGTGGGATTGTATGCCGATGCCAAGTCATCCTATGAGCTGGCCCTGGCGCAAGAGCCCACGGCCAACGTGCTTGCTGGAACCTACGGCACCCCGGCGCAAGTGGCCTTGTTCAATCTGGAACAACGCGGCCAGCCATTGATAGAAACGGCCTTCATTCCTGCTTACAAAAGCGGTACCGCCGGCGTCTCGTCGCTCAAGGGGCAAACGGTGCCGCTGTATGTCCGGATTCCCCAAGGGTATGACGGCCACTGGTTCTTGCATGCCGACACAGTCCGGCTCGATGCCGGCGCACTCAATCCGGACAATCCCGGGGCCTCCTTCAGTGACGCCAGCGCTGTCGGTACCTTCGCCGCCTATCCGAGCGCCGCGACATTTTCCAGGACACCGGGCGCAGCCGACGTGCTCTTGCAAGGGCCGTTGAATCAAAATGCCACCGGCGTGGCGCTCGGCTTCGGCTACGAGAACGACATCTGGCGCGCCGATGTGGGAACCACGCCGATCGGCTTTCCGGTACAAAACCTGGTCGGCGGTTTTCGTTACCGCGTCCCCAACCCAATCGGCAGCCTGAGCGTCAATTTATCGCGCCGCGCAGTAACCAGCAGCTTGCTTTCCTATGCCGGCATGCATGACCCGGTGAGCAATCAGGTATACGGCGGCGTGGTTCGCACCGGCATCGACCTCTATGCATCAAAGGATATCGGCAAAAACTCCGTGTTCCTCGGCGTGGGCGCCGGCGTGTTTACTGGACGCAATGTCGAGACCAACCAGGGTGAAACGCTGCGCACCGGGATCGATATTCCATTGTTTACGTCGTTAAACTGGCATCTGGATAGCGGGCTGGTCGGCAGCTACGAGCATTACGCGAAAAATCTGCGCTTCTATACCTTCGGGCAAGGCGGTTATTACAGTCCTCAGCGGTATCTGTCGCTCAGTGTCCCAATCGCCTGGACGGCCCGTTACGGCAAGGCCTCATGGGGCATTCATACATCGCTCGGATTCTCGCATACAGGGGAAGCCGATTCCCCGTTTTTCCCGACCAATGCCAGCCTGCAGAACAGCGCGCTGGCGAACTCCGTGAATAATGTCAATACGGGTTCCGCCGGCGGCGGCTTTTCCTATTCGTTCGGCGCCATTTTCCAATACGCATTCACGCAGAATCTGGCCGCCGGCCTGAATATTTCCATTGACCGTTCCCGAGACTACGCACCGAGCACGGCCATGGTTTATTTACGCTACTTATTTAATCCCGGCCGCGACCCGGTCAAGTACCCGTCCGCCGTTACACCGTATTCCGACTTCTAGTCAACCAGAGCACAGCACAATCGATCATGGCAACCTTACCATCCGGCCTATCCGTCACACTGAAGCGCGCCGCCATTTTGCGCAACGCTTTGGCGCGCACAATGCCATCGCTGCGCCGTCGCCGGCGTGGGGTGACGCTGGCCATTGAAAGCTTGCCGGAGCAGTTTGCAGAGTTGCAGCCGCAGGCCGTGCACGTGGTCTACATTGCCGATGCGACGGCACGCGATGCGCTGCTGTTCGAGACCGCCCGTACTAGCAAGGCAGCCTTTACCACGCTGGCGCTGGCGCGCGAGCCTCAGGAGATTGGCGTCGCTTTGCGCGCGCGCGGGTTCGGTAACGGTAGTCTGAGTGCGAGGAGTACAAAGAGTACAAGCAGTACAAGCAGTACAAGCGCGGGCACCGGCCCGGCGGCAGCCTGGCCGCGCAAGCTCAACGTACTGGCGCTGCCGTCTTTGCCGGACGCCGAAACCGATGCGCCGGTGGTGCCGCTGGCCCGGCTGGTAAGCGGCTTGCGTGCATTGAAGCGCTTCGGGGTGAAGCAAGACGCGCTGTATATCATCGAAGGCGCAGATTACTGGTTCAGCTGGCGCAACGCCGGGGCGCTGGCGCAGGAAGCGCAGTTTCTGGCCAATTGGTGTGCGCTGCGGCGCAGCTGCGTGTTGTTGGTGTTTACCGGTTCCCAGCTTGGGACTGATCTGAAAACCGCGCAGTTCGATGATGAACGGCAAGGCTTCATGCCCGCCCTGAATGGTTTTCATGGCGCATTCGGCGGCGTGGCGAGTTTACTGAAATCGCACGGCGAGATGATCTGGAAGGTTGAATTCTGGCGCGCCGCCGATGCCATGGTGACGGGCGAATCGGTGCCGCTGCGGTTTACCGAAACCGGCGCGCTGGCGATTGCCAATACCACCATCGATGATGCGCAAAGGATAATGCTGCTGACCAGGGATGAAAACCGGGTCGTGGCCACCCAGGCGTCTATCGCAAATGAAAAATATGTGCCCGCAGAGTGGGAAATCATGGAAAACAATTCGGCTGTGCTGGCGGCCTGCCGCAATGCCCGCGGCGTGACTGTGCTGCTCGATTATTCGGGACAAAATGCCTTAGCCGATTTGTGCGAAACCATCCATACCCTGCGCTGGCATTGCGGACAGGCGCTCAAGATCGTGGTGCGCGAGCGCAACCAGTTTATGCGGCATCAATATGAATTACTCATCCTGAGCCTGGGCGCGAACCAGGTGATCGGCCGCGATGTTCCCTTTTCAAGATTGCAATTTCTCCTCAAGTCACTCCAGGGACAACTACGCACCCGGCCCATCGCGAGCGATTTCCAGACCGCCTTGTCGGCGGCGATCTGCGCCTCGGTATGCGGCTATATGACGATGCCGCTGTTCTGCGAACAGATTGAAATGATTATCGAACGCGGGCAGGTTCTGCATTTGCCGCACCTGCTGTTTCATCTGCGGCTGCGGCCTGAGATCGCCCATCTCGATGCGCTAAATGCCTGCATCTTGCGGCGCGATGGCGATATTTGTACTGCCGACGTGAATGGACTTTATCTATTTTTGTTCGGCTGCCGGATTTCGGATGCCGATGCCGTCATGCTGCGCATCTTCGGCGAAAACGTCGGACGCTTTTTCGATAAGGACGTGCGCTATACCGACAATGTCGATTTACTGAAGCAATTGACGATACTCAAGGGCAACAACGTACTGCACGCAGCACCCGATTACTCGGATGCATTGACCTCGCACCGAGTGCCGGCGCAGCAGCAGCTGATGCCGCAACTCATGGCGCAGGCGCGCGATGCCAGGCCTGCTGCGGCGCTCGATGCAAGTGCATGGACATCAAAATCAAAGTCAACATCAACA
>JAQGNR010000121.1 GCA_028291765.1 Herbaspirillum sp. | reverse complement strand
TACGCAAAATGGTGACCGAAGAACGCAATGCCTATACCAGCGGCGACCGGCCGCGCTGGATCCGCCTGTCGGCGCAATTTCATCTGGAACTGGCGCTGCTGACGGGCAACGTATTACTGGTCGATACGCTGCGCCGCCTCGTGTTGCGCACCACACTGCTGATCGCCACGGTCGAGGCGCCCGGGCAAAACGCTTGTTCGTTCGACGAACACGACGAGGTTCTGAGCGCGCTTGAAAATGGCGATATCGCCCTGGCGCAGGAACATATGGCACATCATTTGCATAACTGCGAGGAACGGGTTCAACCCGAGGATGTCGAGAATTTCGATTTGCGCTCGGTGTTGGGCGCTTATCGACCATCGTAATCCCAAACCGCGGGCTGATCATTTACAGCCGTCACGCTATTGCACCATTTGCCCCTATTTCAAGACCAGTATGCCTAATCCGCTCCACCCAGCCGTATCGAATTACCCCCGCGACATGCTCGGCTACGGACAACATCCGCCGCATGCGCAATGGCCGGACCAGGCGCGCATTGCGGTGCAGTTTGTTCTCAATTATGAAGAAGGCGCGGAAAACAATGTGCTGCACGGCGACGCCGGCTCGGAACAGTTTTTATCCGAAATCATCGGCGCCGAACCTTATCCGGCGCGCCATATGTCGATGGAATCGATGTACGAATACGGATCGCGCGCCGGGGTCTGGCGCATATTGCGCGAATTCGAACAACGCCAATTGCCGCTGACGGTGTTCGGCGTGGCGATGGCCCTGCAACGCAATCCCGACGTTACCCAGGCCTTTGCCGCGCTGGGCCATGAGATCGCCTGCCACGGCTGGCGCTGGCTGCACTATCAAAATGTGCCGATCGACATCGAGCGCGAACACATGCGCATGGCCGTGTCGGCCATGCGCGAGCTGACCGGCAGCGCGCCGCTGGGGTGGTACACCGGACGCGACTCGCCGCATACCCGGCAATTGTTGATTGAACACGGCGGCTTTATCTATGACTCGGATTATTACGGCGACGATTTACCGTTCTGGACCAGCGTCGATCGGCCCGACGGCAGCCGGCAATCGCATTTGATTGTGCCCTACACGCTCGACAGCAACGACATGCGTTTCGCGTCGCCGCAGGGATTCAATACCGCCGACCATTTCTACCAGTACCTCAAGGATAGTTTCGACGTGTTGTACGCCGAAGGCGCCACCGCGCCGAAAATGCTGTCGGTCGGCATGCATTGCCGGCTGCTGGGCCGGCCCGGACGCCTACGCGCATTACAGCGCTTTCTCGATTACATTCAGTCGCACGACCAGGTATGGATCGCGCGCCGCATCGACATCGCCAATCACTGGATCGGCAAGCATCCAGCGCCCCTCTCCGAACCGACAGACTAAAACACACCGCTGATGACCGCCACCACCCTGAGCGCATTGAACCGCGCCGACACCCCCGCCTTTACCGCCCTGCTCGGCGGCATTTTCGAACACACCGCATGGATTGCCGCCAACGCTGCCGCCGGCCGCCCTTATGCCGACCTTGCAAGCTTGCATGCGGCGATGTGCCTGCAAGTCGAACAAGCCGGCCATGCGGCGCAATTGACACTGATTCGCGCCCACCCCGAACTGGCTGGCAAGGCAGCATTGCGCGGCGAATTGACTGCAGAATCGGCGCGCGAACAAAAAGGCGCGGGACTGGACGCATGCAGTGCGGAAGAGTTCGACAGATTGCACGCGCTCAACGGCGCCTACAACAGAAAATTCGGCTTCCCTTTCATCGTCGCCGTGCGAGGACACACACGCGCCGGCATTCTCGATCTGATGGAACGCAGATTGCAAAATGACAGTACAGCGGAAATACAAGAATCACTGCAGCAGATTTATCGCATTGCGCTATTTCGACTACAGGATTTGATCGAAGAAAAATAAAGAAATAAAGAAATAAAGAAGAAAAAGAAGAGAAAGAATAACCCAAGCAAAGAAGTGTCGAGTAAGTGCAGCAGGCGGTTCAAGCTATGGACGAGAAGCGCAGCCGTACGCATGTACGGTGAGCATCACAGTCCGTAGATTGGGCCGCCTGCTGCGCTTAATCGGCGCTTCCTCAAAAGTGGTATTCGGCTCTTACCATTGGCGTCTTTGCCAATGAACCCGCTACTTGCGGCTGGTTGCCGAATTTGTTGCGCCAGTATTGATACTCGACGCCGACGCGAACTTTGTTCTTGCCCCAACCCATTTTCGTACCCAGGTCGTACATCAGCATTGCATCGATATCGGTTTCGGGAGACGTATCGCCGCCGAATTCGTCTTTGCCCTTGGCGCCAATATAATTCATATACCCTTCGAAAGCCCAGCCGCTATTGGCGATCGGGATGCCCCAGTTTATATCGAGCATGGCATGCGTCTTATAGGTATAACGGCTGTTGATGCCGACCGGATAGTTGCTTTCCTGCAGCGCCAGCAGACTGATGTTCAGGAAGCCCGGCACTTTCATCATCAAGGTCGGACCAGCCACCAACATGCGTTTATGCGAACTGTAGCCAGGATCGTTCTTGGTGTTCCAGTCGAAACCCAGTGTAAGGCCGGCGCCGCTGACTGGACCGAAACTCAAGTCCTTGCCCGAAATCTTGCCGATATCCAGTGTATTGCGATATACCAGATAGGCTTCCGTTGAATTATTGTCGGTTTTGTCGGACTTCAATATATCCAGGTTTAAATAATTGGTACCCCATGCATAACCATCGGCATGCGTCAGGTTGACGATGTGTTTCGAAATGTCTTGCCCGTTGAACGGCTCCTCGAACTTGTTGCCGTAACGGTAGCCCACGGATGTGTCGCTCCACTCCAGCGCATTGGCCTGCTGCATTACAGCCGTAGCCGCACCTAATGTCAAAATCCATGTTGCGATGATGCTTCTTTGCATGCTCTTCCCCTAGAAGTATTATAAAAAGTACCGATCTATTAACTCTGGTCCAACTACGGTAAGGTCATAACGCAATCCCCATGCCAGCGCAAAAAATCACTAATCATTGTCAACAATCACTGGATAGACTGAAGCAACTTCCCTATTTCAGCGCGCAGCACAAGTCCGTTTTAGTGCGATATTTATTTAATCGACGCAGAAAAGCACCACTTTGTTGCAAATAATTATATTGATTGTCGACAAAATATTCTGCTTTGTTGACAGAATAGATTGCCGCAGAAGCTTGGCGCGGGCAATAGCTTGCCGCATTCCCGATTCGACGTTGCGTTGCGTAGTTTTTATTGCTCGACCGCATGCTTTTCAGGGTGAAAGCGTCTGGCATAGTACATGCTTTAAAGCGCTTATCGGTTCATTTAATATACGTCGCAATGTGCGCAAGTGCATCACATGCCAAGCACATCGCGACTAATATTGAGTCGATTTTTAACCTGACAACAATACATGGCAACTGCGTAACAGCAATGCTTGCCAGTCACGTATAGTTTCCCGGTTGCATTTTGTGAATAATGTCCTGAAGCAGAAGGAAGCCTGTGACTGTAGCAATGCCAGATCGATTAGAAATTGCGAACATCCGCAAATGTTATCCCGGTGTGGTCGCCAACGACGATATCAGTCTGCGTGTCGGCGTGGGAGAAATCCATGCGGTGCTGGGTGAAAACGGCGCCGGCAAATCGACACTGATGAAGATTATTTTTGGCGCCGTGCAACCGGATGCCGGCGCCTTGCGCTGGAACGGCGAGCTGGTCGCCATCAGCAATCCCCATGCTGCGCGCAAGCTCGGCATCGCCATGGTATTTCAACATTTTTCCTTGTTCGATACCTTGACCGTGGCCGAAAACATCGCACTCGGCCTGCCGGCCGCTATCGACCGGGCCGAGCTGGTACGCCGGATTCTATTGACCGGCGAAAAATACGGACTGGAACTGGAGCCGCATCGCCACGTGCATACCCTGTCGGTCGGTCAGCGCCAGCGGGTTGAAATCGTGCGCGCGCTGCTGACCCGCCCGCAATTACTGATTCTCGATGAACCGACTTCGGTGTTGACGCCGCAAGCGGTGGAAAAGCTGTTCGTCACCTTGCGCCAGCTCGCCGCCGAAGGCTGCAGCATTTTGTATATCAGCCACAAGCTCGACGAAATCCGCGCCCTGTGCCATACCGCCACCGTCATGCGCGGCGGCCGCGTCACCGGCAATTGCGATCCGCGCCTGGAAACCAGCGCCAGCCTGTCACGCATGATGATCGGCAGCGAGCTGCTGCGTCAACAGCGCGACCCGAATCCCACTACGGCGCAATTCGTCGAAGAAATCCTGCCGCGGCTGCACATCGATGCGCTGTCGTTGCCGAAGGCGCATATCTTCGCGACCGAATTGAAAAATATCGAATGCAGCGTGCGCGCCGGCGAAATCGTCGGCATCGCCGGCGTATCCGGCAATGGTCAACAGGAATTGCTGGCTGCGTTGTCCGGCGAAGATCGACGCGCCAAACCGGACATGATCCGGCTGATGCAAGAACCGGTCGCCGCGCTGGGACCGAATGCGCGGCGGCGCCTCGGGCTGGGACTGGTGCCGGAAGAACGTCTCGGACGCGGCGCCGTGCCGGGCATCAGTCTGGCCAACAATATGCTGTTGTCGCATCAGAACAGACCGTATGTCGAACACGGCATCATCGATTTCAAATACACCCGCAATGCCGCAGCCGACATTATCGAACGCTTCAAGGTCAAGGCCGGCGGCGCATTGGCGCTGGCAAAAAGCCTGTCCGGCGGCAATCTGCAAAAATTCATCGTCGGCCGCGAAATCGCGCGGCGGCCGAAAGTATTCATCGTCGCGCAGCCGACCTGGGGCGTTGATGTCGGCGCAGCCGCGCAGATCCACGGCGAAATCCTGGCGCTGCGCCAGCAAGGCTGTGCGGTGCTGGTGATTTCCGAAGAACTCGATGAGCTGTTCGCGATTTGCGACCGGCTGCATGTGATCGCCAACGGCAAACTGTCGCCCTCGGTCAATGCCGCCGATGCCACGCGCGAACAGATCGGGCTTTGGATGAGCGGCTTGTGGCAACAAAACGGGAACCAGGACAGCATTGCGCAAACGCCAGCGGAGACGAGCGATGCATAAGGCCGCGGCATACCAAATCAAATTGCCGTTCCGGCTGGAATTGCGCGGCGCGCCCTCGCGCACGATGGTGTACGCATCGCCGCTGCTGGCCATTGTGCTGACCATGCTGCTCGGCGCCTTGTTGTTCATTGTGCTCGGCAAAGATCCGCTGACCGGTTTGAAGGTCTTCCTGATCGATCCGTTCAACGGCACGCGCGCCATCAGCGAGTTATTGCTCAAGGCGATACCGCTGGTGTTGTGCGCGCTCGGTTTAACCGTCTGCTTTCGCGCCAGTATCTGGAACATCGGCGCCGAGGGACAACTGACCATCGGCGCCTTGTGCGCCGGCGCCATGCTGGTCTGGATCGATGTGCCGGGCGGCAGCTTGCCGGGCGTGCTCGGCCTGCTGCTGATGATCGTCGCCGGCATCTTCGGCGGTGCGTTTTGGGCCGCCATCACCGCACTGCTGCGCGACCGCTTCAACGCCAATGAGATTCTGGTATCGCTGATGCTGACCTATGTCGCGCAATTACTGCTGATATGGGCCGTCAACGGCCCGCTGAAAGATCCGAACGGCATGAATTTCCCGCACTCCATCGTGTTTTCCGACAAGTTCCTGTTGCCGGCGCTGATCACCGGCACCCGGTTGCATGTCGGCTTCATCGCCATGCTGGTGCTGGCGCTTGTCATGGCGATCTTCATGACGCGCAGTTTCCGCGGCTTTGCGCTGACCGTCGGCGGCAGCGCGCCGCTGGCCGCACGCTATGCCGGCTTTTCCAGCCGTAGCGCGCTGTGGATCTCGATGTTGATCTCCGGCAGTTTTGCCGGCTTGGCCGGTGCGTTTGAAATCGCCGGTCCGATCGGGCAATTGCTGCCGTCGGTCTCGCCCGGCTACGGCTTTGCGGCCATCATTGTCGCCTTCATCGGACGCCTCAATCCGCTCGGCGCGGTACTCGGCGGGCTGGTCATGTCGCTCATGTATCTGGGTGGCGAACTGGCGCAATCACGGCTCGGTCTGCCGTCGGCGATCACCGGCGTGTTCCAGGGCATGCTGCTGTTTCTGTTGCTGGCCTGCGATACGCTAATCAACTACCGTTTGCGCTGGAAGGCCGCCGCATGAAACGCGCATCGGCCATCGCATGTTCACCGTCGAATTCGCCTTCGAATTCACTCTCTTCATCCTCGAAGAAAGATTGACCCATGGATCAACTGGCTCCCCTGATTGCCGCCTCGATCAACGCCGGCACCCCGCTGCTGCTGGCGGCGATGGGCTTACTCATCAATGAACGCGCCGGCGTACTGAACCTGGGCGCCGAAGGCATGATGCTGGTCGCCGCGATTGTCGGCTTTGCGGTGACCTACTCAACGCATAGCTCGCTGCTGGGCTTTGCCGCGGCGGCAGCAGCCGGCATGTTGATGACCGTCCTGTTTGCCTGGCTGACCTTGATGCTGGCTACCAATCAAGTCGCCACCGGTCTGGCGCTATCGATTTTCGGCGCTGGCCTGTCGGCCTTTATCGGACAGCGCTATGTCGGTTTCGCGTTGCCGGCACAAGCTACCGGGATCCCCTTTCTGAGCGACTTGCCGTTCGTTGGCCGCGCACTGTTTTCACAACATTGGATGAGTTATTTTGCACTGCTGCTATGCGCGGCGATCGCCTGGTTCTTATATACCTCGCGCGCGGGGCTGGTGTTGCGCAGCATCGGCGAATCGCCGGAGTCCGCGCATGCGCTGGGTTATCCGGTCAGAACGATCCGCTTGATGGCGCTCTTGTTCGGCGGCGCTTGCTGCGGACTGGCCGGCGCTTATTTGTCGATAGTTTATACGCCGATGTGGGCCGAAGGTCTGGTCTCCGGGCGCGGCTGGATCGCGCTGGCGCTGACCGCCTTCGCCACCTGGCGGCCGGTGCGCGTACTGCTTGGCGCACTGTTATTCGGCAGTGTCACGATCTTGCAGTTTTCCCTGCAAGGGATGGGCGTTGAGATACCGTCGCAGATTTTATCGATGCTCCCGTATCTGGCCACCATCGCCGTGCTGGCGATCATCTCGCGCAATCCCGACTGGATCCGCTTGAATATGCCGGCTTCGCTCGGCAAGCCGTTTCGACCGGATTCGGTTTGATTTTCTATTCGATTTGATTTATTTGTTTCGCTTTATTTGTTTCATTCATCACACAGGGAGAAAAAAATGAGGGGTTCACGTAGCGCATCGATCTTGATGCTAATGATGTTTACAGCCGCCGCACTGATCGCTTGCGGTAAAAAAGATGAACCGGCGGCAACGCTTGCGCCTGCCGCAACTGCAACTGCAGCTGCAGCAGTTCCGCCTAAAGCGGAGCCGTTGAAAGTCGCATTCGTGTATGTCGGTCCGGTCGGCGACGCCGGCTGGACCCATGCGCATGACGAAGGCCGCAAAGCGGTCGAAGCCAAATACGGCGATAAAGTCAAAGTCACCTTTGTCGAAAACGTACCGGAATCGGCCGCCGATGCCGAACGCGTCATGCGCCAACTTGCCAGCGATGGCAACAAGCTCATTTTCGGCACCACCTTCGGTTACATGGAAGCCATGCTGAAAGTCGCCAAGGACTTCCCCGATGTGAAATTCGAACATGCGACCGGCTTTAAAACCGCAGTCAATCTGGCGCAATACGACGTCCGCACTTATGAAGGCGCCTATCTGGCCGGCATTGCCGCCGGCAAATTGACCAAGTCCAACAAACTGGGCGTGGTCGGCTCCGTGCCGATTCCTGAAGTGGTGCGCAATATCGACGCCTTCACATTGGGCGCGCGCTCAAGCAATCCGAAAATCACGACACGCGTGGTCTGGACCAATTCATGGTTCGATCCAGGCAAGGAACGCGAAGCCGCCACCACATTGATCGGTCAGGGCGTCGACGTACTGATGCAAAATACCGATTCGGCAGCCGTCGTGCAAACCGCGCAGGAAAAAGGTGTTTACGCATTCGGCTGGGATAGCGACATGAGCAGCTACGGCCCGAAAGCGCACGCCGCGGCATCCGTTCTCAACTGGGGCGACTACTACAATGAACGCGTTGGCGAGGTTCTCGACGGCAGCTGGAAAACCAGCACCACCTGGCTCGATCTGAAAGACAATGCGATCGATCTGAAGGCGTTCAATTCAAATGTGCCGGAAGAGGTTAAAACACTGGTTGCAGAACGCAAGAAAACCATCATTGACGGCAGCGCGCCGATCTGGAAAGGTCCGATCAAGGACAATACCGGCAAGGAACAGATCGCTAAAGATGCTGTCGCCGACGATGCATTCCTGCACGGCATCAAATTCTACGTAGAAGGCGTACAAGGCAAAGTCCCGGGTTGAGGAAGCGCTGATTAAGCGGTGCTGGCGGCCCAATCGCCGGACTGTGATGCTCACCGTACATAAAGTACGGCTCCGCTTCTCGTCCAGCGCTTGAACCGCCAGCACCACTTACTCAGCACTTCTTGACTTCGGTTAAATGCTCATTTATTTGATTCATTATGGTTTTCTGTGTGGTTTTCGGTGCAAATTTCACCAAAACCCCGTTCGCCCTGAGTAGGGCAAAGCCCGTATCGAAGGGTCACTGCTAAAGGTAAAACTTAAAGGATTTCAGTACCCACACAAAAATCCGAAGAACCATTTATTCGAATCATCTGCGAGGATGGTTCATGCGTTTTTGCTATCGGCGTATGCTTTCATCTTAACGCTTCGACATTCGTCGCATCGTTCAATACCGGCCCATCATGTCTGAATCTATTCGTTTTTATTATCAGGGGAAGGTCCATGAAGTCGATGGCCAGCCGCTGACCCGCACCGTGCTGCAGTATCTGCGCGAAGATTTGCATTGCACCGGCACCAAGGAAGGCTGCGCGGAAGGCGATTGCGGCGCTTGTACGGTTGTGATCGGTGAGCTGCATGATCGCGATGGCCACGGCGAACGGGTCGATTTGCGTAGCGTCAACGCTTGCATACAGTTGCTGCCGACTTTGGATGGCAAGGCCTTGTTTACCGTCGAAGATCTGAAACAGAGCGACGGCGCGCTGCATCCGGTGCAACAGGCGCTGGTCGAATGCCATGCGTCGCAATGCGGATTTTGCACGCCCGGTTTTGCCATGTCGCTATGGGGACTTTATCTGGATTGCCAGCAAGCGGCTTGCGCGCCTTCCGAACGGCAAATCGTCGATGCCTTATCCGGTAATTTATGCCGCTGCACCGGCTATCGGCCTATCGTCGATGCGGCACGGCGCATGGGCGATCTGCCGACGCCGGCATTCGAGCGCGTGGCGCTGGCCGTACAGTTGCGCAGCATGCAGCGCAGCGTGGCCTTACACGCCAGCGTCAACGGCCAAACCTTTCATGCGCCGCGTACGCTCGAACAATTATTCACCCTGCGCGCCACTTATCCGCGCGCCCGTATCCTGTCCGGCTCGACCGATGTCGGCCTGTGGGTCACCAAGCAGATGCGCGATCTGGGCGACATCATTTATCTCGGCCAGGTCGATGCCTTGAAGAACATTACGCTCGATCGCGATCAACTTGAGATCGGTGCGGGCGTCTCGCTGGAACAAGCGTATGCCGCCATTTGCCAGCACTACCCGGCACTCGACGAGTTATGGCAGCGCTTTGCTTCACTGCCGGTACGCAACGCCGGCACGCTGGTCGGCAATCTCGCCAACGGTTCGCCAATCGGCGATTCGATGCCGTGGCTCATTGCGCTCGATGCGCAACTGGTGCTGGGCAGCCTTGGCCAAACACGCACGCTGCCGCTGGAAAATTTTTATCTGGCTTATCAAAAACAGGATTTGCGCAGCGATGAAGTGGTGCAGGCCGTGCGGATTCCATTGCCCTGCAACACCGGCCCGCAGCCTGTTTTGCGAACCTACAAACTCTCGAAACGTTTCGATCAGGATATTTCCGCCGTATGCGCCGCTTTCGCGCTGACGTTCGACGACGGCAAAGTCGCCGCTGCGCGTATTGTCTTCGGCGGTATGGCCGCAACGCCGCAACGCGCCGCGGCAGCCGAAGCCGCGCTCCATGGCAAGGCCTGGGATGAGGCTAATGTCAAATCGGCCATGGCGGCATTGGCGCTGGATTACGCGCCCTTGTCGGATATGCGCGCATCGTCCGGCTACCGTTTGCGCGCCGCGCAAAATTTGCTATATCGCTATTGGCTTGAAACGCGTGCGGATGATCCCTTGCCAATCGAAGCATTGCGTGTATTCGGCCTGCCGGCGCAGCCATCGGAGGTCCGCAAATGAATCGTCAAAACGAAGATTTTATTGCCGGAGCGTCCCAAGCATCCGAAGCGCCCGTCTGGGCCGAAGTAGGCAAATCCCATCCGCATGAATCCGCTGTGCTCCATGTGACCGGCGAAGCGACCTATATCGATGACATCCCGGAGCTGGCGCAAACCCTGCACGCGGCGCTCGGCATGTCGCAGCAGGCGCATGCGCGGATCGTCGCGATGGATTTGACGGCGGTGCGCGCAGCCGCCGGCGTGATCGCCGTGTTCGGCGCGCAGGATATACCGGGCGTCAACGACTGCGGCCCGATCCTGCATGACGATCCGATTTTTGCCGACCAGTTGGTGCAGTACATCGGCCAACCGCTATTCGTGGTGGTGGCCGACAGTCATGATGCCGCGCGCCGCGCTGCGCGTCTGGCGCAGGTGGACTATGCACCGCTGCCGCCCATACTGACGCCGCAAGCCGCGCACGCAGCGCAATCGTATGTCTTGCCGCCGCTGCAATTGGTGCGCGGCAGCCCGGCTGATGCGCTGGCTTCGGCGCCGCATACGGTCAGCGGCACGCTGCACGTCGGCGGCCAGGAACAGTTTTATCTCGAAGGCCAGATTTCCTACGCGATTCCGACCGAAGACCACGGCATGCACGTCCATTGCTCGACCCAGCATCCCAGCGAAATGCAGCATCTGATCGCCAATGCGCTGGGTCTGTCCTCGCATCATGTGCTGGTCGAGTGCCGGCGCATGGGCGGCGGCTTCGGCGGCAAGGAATCGCAATCGGCGATATGGGCCTGCGCCGCTTCGATTGCAGCCAAACATTTGCGGCGCCCGGTCAAATTGCGGGCCGATCGCGACGACGACATGATGGTCACCGGCAAACGGCATGGTTTTTATTACGAATATCGCGTCGGCTTTGATCAGGACGGCCGCATTCTGGGCGCGCAAGTGGACATGGTGTCGAACGCCGGTTACTCCGCCGATCTGTCCGGCCCGGTGGCCACGCGGGCGGTCTGCCATTTCGACAACGCCTATTATTTATCCGATGTCGATATCCGCGCCTTCAGCGGCAAAACCAACACCCAATCGAATACGGCGTTCCGCGGTTTCGGCGGCCCGCAGGGCGCGATTGCGATCGAGTATGCGATTGACGAAATCGCCCGCAAACTGGGCCGCGATCCGCTCGATGTGCGGCGTCTGAATTTCTACGGCGGCAACGACAGCGAAGGCCAAGGAGACCAGCGCAATGTCACCCCGTATGGCCAAAAGGTGGAAGACAATGTGATCGCGCCGCTGGTCGAGCAACTTGAAGCCAGCAGCGATTATCGCGCGCGGCGCGCGGCGGCAGTGCGTTTTAACGCCACCAGCCCGATTCTGAAAAAAGGTCTGGCGCTGACGCCGGTGAAATTCGGCATCTCATTCAATCTGCCGCACTTGAACCAGGCCGGCGCACTGGTGCATGTATATGCGGACGGCTCGGTACTGGTCAATCATGGCGGCACCGAAATGGGCCAGGGCGTTAACACCAAGGTGGCGCAGGTGGTCGCCGAAACGCTAGGCATTTCTTTGCGGCAGGTGCGCTGCACCGCCACCGATACCAGCAAAGTCGCCAATACCTCGGCCACCGCGGCTTCGACCGGTTCCGATCTGAACGGCAAGGCGGCACAAGACGCCGCACTGCAAATCCGCGCCCGGCTGGCGCAGGTTGCCGCGTCCCATTTCGGCGTGGCGGCGGCCGATATCCTGTTCGCCGACGACCGGGTCAGTCCGCGCGTGCAAAGCCCACGCGCGCAGCCTGCGGCGCTGCCCGCGCTGTCTTTTGCCACGCTGGCGATGCAGGCTTATCTGGCGCGCGTGCAACTATGGTCCGACGGCTACTACGCCACACCCGGCCTGCATTGGGATAGCGCCACCATGACCGGCCGACCTTTTTATTATTTCTCTTACGGCGCGGCGGTCTCGGAAGTCGTCATCGATACCCTGACCGGCGAATGGAAATGTTTGCGCGCCGATGTGCTATACGATGCCGGCCGCTCGCTCAATCCGGCCATCGACATCGGTCAGGTCGAGGGCGGTTTCATTCAGGGCATGGGATGGCTGACCACGGAAGAATTATGCTGGAACCAGGACGGCAAACTGACCACGCATGCGCCCTCCACTTACAAAATTCCGTCAGTCTCCGATTGCCCGGCCGATTTCCGCGTTGCGCTGTTCGACAACAGCAACGTCGAGGACAGCATCCATCGCTCGAAAGCCGCAGGCGAGCCGCCGCTGTTGCTGCCGTTTTCGGTATTCTTTGCGATTCGGGACGCGATCGCGGCAGTCGGCGGCGCCGGTGCGCGCATCGATCCGCCGCTGCGCGCACCGGCTACGCCGGAGGCCATTCTGGATGCAATCGACGCCGTGCGCGCGGCTGCATCCACCGCGTCCACCACATCGATCTCACACTGAGCTGCGCCATGCCTGAATGGTTACAAGCGTTACAGCAGCTTTGCAACAGCGGCGCGTCATCGATACTGATCACCGTGGCCGATGCGCAGGGCTCGACGCCGCGCGCAGCCGGCGCCCGCATGGTGGTGGCGAGAAATGGCGCATTGCCTCAATTCAACACCTGCGGCACTTTCGACACCATCGGCGGCGGCCATCTGGAATGGCAGGCGATCGAGCTGGCGCAGGCGATATTGCGCGATGTCGATGTTGCCGATGCTGGCTATACGCCGCAGTTGCACCGCTTTGCACTGGGCCCCTCGCTGGGTCAATGTTGCGGCGGCGCGGTGCAACTCTTGTTCGAGAAAATCGATCCGGGAGCGCATGCTGATGCGATGATCGCCGCGCTGGTGCTGGCGTGGCAACAAGGGCGCGACGTCTGGCGGGTCTTGCCGCTTGAACCCGCTGCCAGGGCCGAACTGCTCGATGGATTGCCGCCCCACACACACGGCGGCGGCGGCATGCTCACCCACCTTGGACAAACCGCAACCGGCCTGACTTGCCTCTACGATTATTGCCGCGGCGAGCGTCCGCAAGTATTGCTGTTCGGCGCCGGCCATGTCGGCCGCGCATTGGCAACGCTGCTGGGCGCATTGCCCTGCCGTTTGCTTTGGGTCGATGAACGGGACGATTTATTTCCCGTAGAGATACCGGACAATGCAAGCATTGAAGTGACCGACGCGCCCGAAAGCGTCATCGGGAATGCGGCCGCGGGCAGCTATTTCATTGTCATGACCCACAGCCACGCGCTCGATCAACGGCTCAGCGAACGTATCCTGCGGCGCGGCGACGCGGCCTGGTTCGGCCTGATCGGGTCCGAGACCAAACGCCAAATGTTTCTGAAAAGACTCAGTCAGCGTGGCCTGTCCGATCAACAATTGGCCGGCATGACCTGTCCGATCGGCATCGGCGGAATCAGCAGCAAGGAACCGTCCAGCATCGCCGTTGCGGTCGCTGCGCAGTTATTGCAATTATGGGAGCGCGCCGGCGCCGGCGATTCCTGACGCGCCTCCCGACGCCGAGCTACTTGCAACCCAGCAAATTCGCAGAAACCGACAGTCTTTCCGGCTCTCGCCTGGATGGTATAAATTTCTCTTTTCCAGTATCCTTGGCGAAATTTTCTGCGCAATTGTCGCTCAATGAAAGGCGCTCGTTTATATGGGATTCGGCAGCTTCGAAAAAATCCTTCAAGTACTAGATATTCTGGAAGACGCCTCTACCGGCTTGTTCTTCGATGACATCTACGCCAAGCTCGACGCACCCCGTTCGACGCTGTACCGCTACCTCAAAGCCTTGACCAATGCCGGTCTGATCGCATCCTTGCCCAATACCGGTTATACGCTGGGTCCGCGCATTGCCGAGCTCGACTATAAAATGCGGACCCAGGATCTGCTGGTGGTGGCCAGCCGGCCGATCATGGCCGAGCTGGTGCAGACGACGCCGGCCGTCGCGCTGCTATGCCGCCTGTATCGCAACAGTGTGCTCTGCGTGCATCAGGAAGCGCATCCCGAGGCGATGATGCGCAGCAACTACGAGCGCGGCCGTTCCCGCCCGTTGCTGCAGGGCGCGGCCTCGCGCGTGATTCTGGCCTATATGGCGCCGCGGACAATTGCCAAATTATTCGACGAACAGACCGAGCAATTCAAGGCGGCGCAATTAGGCGAATCGATGCCGGAAGTGAAAGCCGTATTGCGCAAAATCCGGCAACGCGGATGGGAATCGATTGAGGGCCAGGTGACACCTGGCGCGACCGGGATCGCGGCGCCCATTTTCGATTCCGGCGGTCATATCATTGGCAGCTTGAGCTTGACCATGAGCCGCGTCGGGATGGAAACGGCCGATGTTTGCCGGATTGCGCAACGCGTCTCGGTTTGCGCCGACGAAATTACTTACGCTATTAGCCACTGAAACCGATGATGCGCATTTGCCTGTCACGGATTGAGGCAACGCTGATTAAGCGCCATGGGCGGTAATGGCGTTCAGTTAGGCAAATTTTTTAGGACGGTGATTGCCTCTTCGATCAGGCCGCCGTGGCCTTCCCCAAGTCGATAGGGCCTT
>JAQGNR010000116.1 GCA_028291765.1 Herbaspirillum sp. | reverse complement strand
ATAGCTTATCGGCGGAATACGGTCTGGTGCGCGGTACCGGCTGGGTCGCTCTGCTGCGGCAGCGGCTGGCCGAACAGAAAATCGACGCCAAGGTGATCAACGCCAGCATCAGCGGCGACACCACCAGCGGCGGCAAAGCCCGTTTGGCGCCGCTACTGGCGGCAAATCATCCGGATATATTGGTGCTGGAGCTGGGCTCCAATGACGGCTTGCAGGGGTTGCCGTTGGCCGACACTGAAAATAACCTGAACGCCATGTTGACGATGGCCAAAAACAGCAAGACGCACGCGCTGGTGGTCGGCATGCGGATTCCGCCGAATTACGGCCCGGTCTACACCGGTCAGTTTGCGCAGTTATTCGATAAAGTAGCGAAGGCGCATCAATCGGCGCTGGCGCCGTTTCTCCTGGCAGGCGTGGTGCAACAACCGGCCCTGTTCCAGGCCGATCATCTACACCCGACTGAACAGGCGCAGGGCATGTTGCTCGACAATGTGTGGCCTTATCTGAAGCCCTTGTTGCAAAAATAGGCGGGCGAAATTGGGTGTAAAAAAAACGCTGGCGTATGTTATGTACGCCAGCGTTTTATTTTATTGGTTCGGCCGGGTTTTCTGGGGGTATTCTTTAATTTTTACCTATTGAGGTGATCCTTCGATACGGGCTTTGCCCTACTCAGGACGAACGGTTTTCTTTAAATTTTCACTAAAACCAGTTTCGGTTTTCTTTAAATTTTCACAAAAATCCGTTCGCCCTGAGCAGGCCGCAGGCCGTGTCGAAGGGACACCGCCGCAGGTAAAACTTATTCCGTCGTACTAACCGGTTTAGCCGCCGCCTTCAAAATCTTCACTTTCGCTTTTTCTTTCAATACACCCAGATAAGCCAGCATTTCCTGCTGCGCCAGCGCCTCGGTGACCTGTTGCTGCTCGGCTTGCCGACGCGCGGCATCGGGCGCAGCCGGTTGCATTACTTTGCTGATGCGAAATATGCTATACCCATCCCCCGGCAACGCCTGCCCGACAAACGCCGGCAATTTGGTGGTATCCGCTTTCATCACCGCCTGCAATGACTCGGCGCCGAGGTCCTGGCTCTTGACGCGCGAAATCGTTTTCTCGCCGGCAAATCCGGTGCTGTCGTCCTTTTGCTTGAGCGCAGCCAGCTTCGCTTCGCCGGCTTGTTGCGCCAGCTTCACTTCCTGCACCTGCGTCACGCGTTCGCGTGCCGCGGCCTGCACTGCTTCAAACGGCTTGATCGATTGCGGTTTGTACTCCACCACACGACCGGCGATCAACACATTCGGAGCGACTTCGATGGCCTCGGTATTGTGTTTGCTTTTGATGGCATCGTCGGTGAACAAAGCCGTCAGGAATTTCTGATTGTTATACGGCAAGGTCTTGTCCAGCGCCGGATTCGGCACCCGCATCACATTCGATGCTGTTGCCACTTTCAGCTTCAACTTATCGGCCGTCGGCTGCAGGCTGTCGCCCTGTTCATAAACCGTGTTGTTGAATACATCGGCCAATTCCGCAAATTTTTTCGACATCAGCTGCGTTTTGATCGTACTTGCAATTTCCGATTTGACCTCGTCGAGCGACTTGACAGCCGCCGGCTTGATACCTGTCAATTGAATGATGTGATAACCATAATCCGACAACACCGGTTGGCTGATCTGCCCCTGCTTCATCTGGAATACTGCATCTTCAAAAGGCTTGAGCATCATGCCGGGAGCAAAGTAACCGAGGTCGCCGCCATGTTCGGCAGAACCGGGATCTTCCGAATTGGCCTTGGCCAGTTTGGCGAAATCGGCGGGGTTCGCCGTTACCTGAGCATACAATTTATCGGCCTTGGCCTTGGCAGCTGCACGATCGGCGGCGCTGGCGCCTTTTTTCAGTGCGATCAGAATGTGGCTTGCGCGACGCTCTTCGCTGCTGGTGTATTGTTTTTGATTCTGCTCGTAATACGATTTGATATCCGCATCGCTGACGCTGATCTGCGCACCTGCGGCCGCATTATCGAGCACCAGGTATTCAATTTTGGCTTGTTCCGGCACCTGGAATTGCGCAGTGTTTTTGTCGTAATACGCTTTGACATCCGCATCGCTCACCTTGACCTGTGCCGCATAAGCGGCCGGCTTGAAGGTCATTTGCTGTACTACGCGTTCCTGATCGTTCAGATCCGACAGGCGGGCAGCCACGGTTTTAGGCGCGAATGCGGTGGACTGCACGGCGCTATTCAATTGTTGCAAGCCCAGATCCTGCACCAGACGGGCCTCATACAATGCCGGCGTCATGCCTTGCGCGCCGAGCAGCATCTTGTATTGATCGTTATCGAAACTGCCGTCCGGCTTGATCAGGCCAGGGATTGCCGCCAGCCTTTGGGCCAGCGAACGATCCGAGACCTGCAATTTATCGCGCGCCACTTCGGCCAGCATCGCACGTTGCGCGATCAGATTGTCCAGCGAGGCGCGGCGCATTTCCGGCGTATCCAGCAATTTGGTGTCGAACTGATCGCCGAACATCTGACGCATTCTATCCATTTGCGCTCTCTGCGCGGCATCCCAATCCTGCTGTGAAATGTTTTCGCCGTTGACCTTGGCAACGGTATCGTCGCCGCCTGTCATGCGGGTATAACTTTCCAATCCGAAAAACGCGAACGACGGGAAAATCAGAAGCAACAGCAGCAACTGCATCAAACGCCGATGATTACGAATAAAATCAAACATGGTCAACCGATCCCGGACAAATGACAAAAAAACGACTGAAAATACGTAAAAACTGGTACGCCGATCTCAATGATCTGCACGCCTCGATTTACACGCTTGTAAAAAAAGAAAGGCGAACTTTCGTTCGCCTCGATTTCGACTTTGACGGCGCTTTGACGGCATATACGCCGACTACAGACGTGCGCGCCGATTATACACAGTGATTTATGGGCTGTCACCACGGTGGCGCTGGTCCGAAATACCCGAAACCCTGCAAAAAGCCACCACACCGCGAATGCTGTTCAGTGAAGGCGCCGTCAGGTGGGGGTGTGGCGCGATGTTGTGCGCAGTGAGGTAAAGAAGGGAGGTGGCCGCAGGCCGCCGGAATGACA
>JAQGNR010000136.1 GCA_028291765.1 Herbaspirillum sp. | reverse complement strand
AAAATTCTCCATCAACCAGGGATGGGGATACGATGGCAAGCCTTGAGCGCCATGTTTTTTTGCTTCAATTTCCTGACGATAAAACGACAATTCTTTTTCGCCCAGTGTTCCCTCAAGGAAGGCGCGCGCGTATATGCCAGGCGCCGAATGGGCCTGAAAATAAACCAGATCGCCTCCGAACGCGTCGGTACGGGCACGAAAGAAATGATTGAAGCCGACTTCAAACAGATCGGCCGCGGAGGCATAACTGGCAATGTGGCCACCGAGTTCAGCGTAGGCGCGGTTCGCACGAACTACCATGGCCAATGCGTTCCAGCGAATCAGACTTGCCAGACGCTGCTCGGTCTCCAGCGCGTCGGTACCGCCGGGAAAAGCTGGTTCATCCTGAACCAGGATCGTATTGACATAGGATGTATGACGAAAATCGCGCCACTGTACATTCAATTGGCGTGCGCTTTCTCTCAGACGTGACAGCAAAAAATGGGCGCGCTCTATACCACCTGCTTTGATCACACTCTGCAGGGCATCGATCCATTCTCTTGTTTCCTGGGCGTCGCTATCGATTTCAATTTCAAGATTCTTTGCGGAAGACATTTCCATGATGTTCTACCTATGCCGGTTAATGCTCATAAGGTATAGAAAGTGGTGCAGCATAGGTAACCAATCATAGGTATTAATTGGCATAAAATAAGCATAAAATACTATTTTTAATAAATAAACATAATTGTTATGCTAGAAATTAACATAGACTCCACTGATATACGTATTTTGAAGGCGCTTCAGGAAGATTCAAGCATCAGTAACCTCGACCTTTCAAAAAAAATCAGCCTTTCGGCAACGCCGACTTTATTGAGAGTAAAAAATCTGGAGAATAAGCAGGTGATTTCGCGCTATGTCGCATTGCTTAACCCGCCTGCGCTGGGACTAAAAGTCAATGTGTTTATTCGCATCAGCCTTGAGAAGCAGGAATCTGCAGCCTTAAAGCGATTCGAGAAAGAAGTTTGTGATTTCGAAGAAGTGATGGAGGTGTATTTGATGACTGGCGATGAAGATTATATGCTTCGTGTCGTCGTGCCAGATATCCAAGCCTTGGAGCATTTTATTTTGGACAATCTTACTAAAATTCCAGGCATAAAGAATATCCGTTCAAGCTTTGCATTAAAGCAGGTTAAATACACGACAGCGTTGCCGATCGTATTGCATACGCGCTGACCAAGACGCATGATCCATCTGGTTCCGCAAGCCTATGCAAGATGTTCTCAGGGCTAAATCTGCCATGTTTTTCCCGTGCAGCAGCATGCAGCGTGCATATTCGGTGGCGCATTGGCGTTGCTCGGGTTCGTTCTCCATTTCTCCGGGAGACTGGCTGCTTACGCCAGCACCAAGATTTGAAACGTCGACAGGATCCTCTGACCCTCTGACCCTCTATTTATTAATGATGTCATTAAACCGATCGGCCCATTTAACCCGGTTATCCAATGACGCATCCGTATCGATAAAGGTGATCTTCTGCTTGCTCAGCGGGGAGGCGACTTTGGTATTGCTAGGCACATTGTCTACGCTGGCCATGATTTTCTGCCCTTCGGTGAGCATGAATTCATAATAAAGCCGCGCCGCATTCGGATGCGCGGCATGCCGCAATATACCGATGGCGTTGGTCGAGGCCAGCGCCGGCTCCAGCGTCAGCCAATCGATCGGCGCGCCGTCGCGCTTGAGTTGTATCACTTTATATTGATAGACGTTCAATGCCATCGGTACTTCGCCGGCAGTCACCAGATTGGTCAGCAGTGAATGGCCGGTACGCACTGAAAGACCATTTTTTGCCTTGATATCGAGGAACAGTTTGACGCCCGCATCGCCGCCCAGATGTTCGGCAGAGGTCTCCAGCCAACTGGCGTCGGTGGACTCGATGCCGAGCTTGCCTTTCCATTTCGGATCGAGCAGATCCTTATAACTATGCGGCAGGTCGGCCTTTTTGATTAAGTTGGTGTTGTAGGCCAGAACGTACAAAGTAATCTGCGCGACCGCCCATTCGTGCTGTTTCTGGACGGCGCCGGGAATCAGATCCTTGAAGGTTGGCGAATCGACCGGCAACAAAAGTTTTTCGCGCGATAGCGCTTCCATGTTGTCGGTTTGGATTTGCGCCATGTCGACCTTGTATGTTTTTGCGTTGGCTTCAGAGACCACGCGCTGCAGGATGTTTTCGGCGCTGCCGCGCCAGATGTTGACCTTGATGCCGTATTGATCCTCAAACTTTTTAACCATTGGCGCCGAGTCGCCGGCGGGGAGGCTGGTATATAAGGTCAGCGACCCCTCTTTTTTTGCCGCGGCAATAATGCTGCTCATGTTATCGGCAGCGCCGGTGTCTGCGGCGAGCGCAGGCGCAGCCTCGACGGCGTTAATCATGGACATGGCGGCGCACAGCAATAATGGTAATGACAACAAGCGCTTCATGGTTCCCCCCTGGGATGCAAATCGTTAAATGGTCTTGGATCGGGCAATGTGCATTATTTTGGAATTGCCCTTGTTTTGTAATGGTGCGCGCGCATCAAAATGAGGCGTGTTTTTATTAAATTTATTATATAAAACAATGATTTATAAAAATATTTGCACGCAGTAACTTAGCAATCGAGATCGCCGGTGTCAATTAAAAATTGGGTTTAATTTGATCGGATGGATGATCTGATTTGCAGCGTTCCAAAACGGCTGCCGGTGCGCTCAATATTGCCAGCGCAGCAGAATATCGCCGGTTTGGGCGGTATAACCGCTGGCGGCTTCCAGGGTGTAGCGCGCCGAGATACTCAGGTTTTTATTTTTCATTAAAGTGATGCCCAAGGCCAGTAGGCCGGTATTGGGAATCGGCGATGCGCTCTGGGTCGTGAAGCTGGTGGCGCCGGTGGTATCGGCGGCGAAACTGGCGCCCGATTGCAGGCGGGTGTTGTGATATTCATGACGCCAGCTCGCTTGCATCGAAGGCACGAGCTTGCCGTAGGCGGTGTCAAACGCGCGATCCAGCTTGACCCCGAGCTCGCTTTTTAGTGAATTGCTGTTGGCCGCATTCACATTCAATGCAGCCGCGCTGCCGCTTTCCACGTAGCCGTCCTGACGCAGGGTGCTATAGCTTATTCCGGCCAGTGGCGTGAGTGTCGTGCGGGGCATCCATGCGTCCAGATTGAGCGGATAGCCGGCCTGCATCGAGGCCGTATATTGCAGGCCTTTGAAACTGCCGTTATTGGCGCCCGAGAAACCGGCGAAGCTGATGGCGCGCACGGTGTTGTACTGCTGCCGCGCTGCGCCGGCCATGAGGTTGAGATACCAGGGCGCGCCGGTATAACTGGCGTAGCCGGCCAGGCCGTAGGAAACCACGTGGACCGAACTGCCGGCGTTGTCGCCGTCGCTGGCCACCGAAGTATTTGCGTAGCTTAATAAGCCGCCGGCGCGCCAGCTGTCGCCGACCATGGTGTCGGCGCCGATCAGCATGCCGTTGTAGCCGGCGTGATAGCCGGAGACGTTGTCACGCAAGTCTTGTTTGGATTGGCCGCCGAAAGCTTGCCCCCAAAGTGCCGGACTGCTGCTGCTTTCGCCGGTGGCGACGCCGCTCTCGCCGTTGGCTTGCGCGATACGTAGATGGTCGACGTGGGCTGCGGCCACGTTGAAGATGGCTTGTGTCGCTGCGTTGGAGGCCTGAGCGGCAGCGCCGGAAACGGCGGCCGGGCTCAATTGCGCACCGGCGCTATTGGCCGCGGCCGTGTTGCCAAGCGCTGCCGCCGGATTGAAAACAGTCAGCAAATCGGCGTTGGTGCCGCTGTAGTTGAATAGTCCGCCCAGCGACGCAGTTGCGTTGACGGTTGTGGCTGAATTGATTGGGCTGGAGGCGCCGCCGTCACCGCTTCCGCCATCACCTCCGCTAGGGGCGACGCTGGCTGCGCTCAGCGTCAGCAGTAAATCGGTATAAGAACCATCGACAACGCTGCTTCCCGTGATCGTCCCGCTAAAACCTGCGGCAGAATAATTCAGACTGCCTTCGTTGTAAGTAGCGGTGTGGGCCTGCACAACAACGAAGCGTTGTCCTTGGGCGAAGGCATAGCTGTTGAGTGCTTTCAAGCCCACGGACGAACCCGCGGCAATGGTGGCGGCGCCGGACACCACCAGACGTCCGTAGCCGCTGTCGGTACTGCTGTCGCCTGCGGCGAGTGCAGCGTCGGCTACGCCGATTGCCAGTGTTGCCGCCGCATTCTGTTGATAATTGCCGGTGATGCTGATGCGATTATTCAACTGAAGTGTGGCGGCGATGTTGGTCACCGTATGGCTGCTGCCGACGTTGATGTTGTCGTTGATCAGTTGGTTGCCGGAGCCGAAGCTGAGTTGCGCGGCGGTATTGGTGAGGGTGCCGATGTTGCCGGAACCGATGCTGCCGCTGACACCGGTCAGAGTGCCGAACGTCAATCCCGTGCCGCCGTTAATGGTCAGGTTATGACTGGAAGCGTTGAAGATATTGCCCGCGATCGTGCCCGAATTGGTGAGCGTGCCAATCGAGCCGCTGCTGCGATTGTAGATCGCGGCCACGCCGCCGATGATGAGGCCGCTGTTGATGAGCGTGCCGATGGTGCTGTTGTAATTGAAGATGCCGTTGATGCCGCTGATAGTGCCGCTGTTGGTCAAAAAGGCGATGGTGCCGTTGACGTTGCTGATGCCGTAATCGCCGCCGATGATCCTGCCGAGGTTGTTGATTGCCGTGACGCTTTCGCCGAAATTGGAGATGCCGGCGTAACCAGTGCCGGCGCTGATGATGCCACTGTTGGTCAAGGTGCCGACCGATCCGCCCACGCTCACGGCAGTGGTCGAGGTCGATATCACTCCGCTATTGGTAATCGTGACGTTGCCGGTGGTCCAATTGATTTGACTCGCCGTCGTGCTGGAAATTGTCTGATCGGCTTTTGCCGCAGTAGGTGTCAGTGCCAACACGGCCAGTGCGGCCGTCAAGGCCAGACTTAATGTTGTCAATTGCGGCAGATTTTTGGATTTATAGATCATCAGGAGTCTCCGGTTAAATCTGCAAGGCGCATGAATCCAGGTTTTCTCGGAAACGGAGATGGGAAACGCATCTGTAACAATGTGTATCGAGTGGGATGGAGTGAAACCAATAGAATAAATTCCAGACCTACGCAGATTTAACAGGGCATTATTGATTTAGCGCGGCTGCACCAAGTAGGAGGAGTAGGAGTGTTGCGAGGTCAATGCAACTTATGCGCTTTTGCTGACAATGCAGTAGAAAGCGGGGGATATTCGACGCCGGATTTCGTCATTTCGACTTTTGGAATACGTTCTGAAGTGCAATGAAAAAGGGCTGCATTTTTTGTGATAAGTTCATGCTCGGCAGCGGCTTGTACATCGGCCAAGTAGGTGTAACCGCTAACCACCATTTTGTTCTATCGGCACATCAATCGCCATATGTGTTCATCGCTGGCTGCTACGTTATTGAAGTTTATGCGCGACTTGCAGGCAGGTCTGCGCCGATTCAACTGTCACGGATCAATATCACTCTTGACGATCAACGGCATCCGTGTTGTCCACCTACATGGGGGTGCGATTTAAACTGCAACTTGATAGCGGCATCTACGTTGGCTATGTCAATGGTCGTTTCTGAAAAGGCTTTTATCTTGAAAAATATCTCTAGATCAAAACGTAGTGCATCTGAAATGTTTGCACGTATTGTTTTAGGTGATTCTCCAGCAGGTTTTGCGGCAGTTCGTTCCATTCGCGAAGGCTACCCGGCACAAATACTAAAAGCCGCTAGCAATTTTTACGGTGTTCCGGTAACGCGTATTCGTACTATCGCGCACATTCCGGCATCGACCGCCAGTCGGCTCGAGAAAAACCACGCCAAAATCAGCTCGGGGGCGACAGAACGCATCTATAGAATGGGAGTCGTGACTCGGATGGCGGCAGAGGTCTTGGAAAATGAGCGATCCGCTATCGAGTGGATGTGCCAACCTAATCTTGCTCTCGGTAACATGGCGCCATTGGATCTGATGGATACCGAACCTGGCGGAGTGTCGGTGCGGAAAATTCTCAATGCGATAGCGACCGGTAGTGTTGTTTGAGTGCAGATTAAGGAACGGAACTAAATTCATTATATGAATGAAAGTGATTAAATAAATAAATAGATAGATAATAAAAACTGGAATTCTTATTTAAATCGTGAAATTAAATACATTCCTGCGGAAAAACCATAATCCCGGCCGACCCTCAACATAGAACGAGAACATACCAAAAGTCATGAGTACCGGTAAACCAGAGTGGATCGTTCCCGCATCAATTCCCTTCGACGACCTAAAGGCTCGGGATCTGGAAGAATGCGTTTACTGGCTTCTTGACGCTATGGGCGCACAGGATTTGGAATGGCGAGTGGGAGGAGCCGGTGGCGGTGCTGCCGATGGAGGCCGAGACTTGGAGGCCAAGATACTCGTGCCCGATGAAGACGGCGAGCTACGGCCACAAACGTGGTGGTTCGAATGTAAAGGTAGGAAAGGGACGGTCGAATCCAGTGCCGTAAAGAATGCGGCCGTCAATGCCTCTGCATTTATACATGTAGATGCGGTAGTTATCGTAACAAACACAACATTCTCGAACCCGACGATTGACTGGGTGAAGTCATGGAATACCTCCTGCCAAAAACAACAAGTACAACTTTGGGATAAATCCAGGCTTGAACAATTGATTTCCCGGCAACCAAGTGTCGTTCTTCGTTTATTTTCCAAGTCACTCAGTCTCGCTGGGCGACTTGAGGCCTTAAGAACGCGCTTTTGGAATCGCATCGAATTCTCACCAGCGCAGGTATTGAATGATATTTGGGAGTCCAGAAGTGACTTAGAAATCGACCCATCGGCCAGATTTGCCCTAATCGCAAATGAATTCGCCAATAAGAGTATTGAAACACGGCCCTGGGCTGCCGATGCCCCGTTAGAGGACCTCTTTGGCACTCTACAAATGGCTTTGGCGAATGTACTTTACCTTCGCTTGCGTATATTGAGTTCCGGCGTCAATCAAGAGCCCATCTTTCGCGCTATCGTTTACGTGATTCTCATGGCCCTCCAAAAGACCACCGTGGATCGGGTGAGTCGAATGATAGAAATTTTAACAGCCGAGTACGAAGGGTTGTCATCGCCCGACGACGCCGTTGAAATGGTTTTAGGGCCTATCCTGAATCATCTTCAATTCGAGCTCACGGAAGTCTGCGTGCCGGATTGTCCGCGCGTATCCAGATTTCAGAGCGGAAAAGCAACCAGCGATGGTGAGAGCCTCGACACATACTGGCGCCGGTTTGATTCTGCAGGATTTAGTAAAGTCGATAATCGATTTTTCTGGTTGGAGCACCAGGCGACACCGTGCGATATTGGATTTCCTGTTGACGACCAGCATGGCTGTCCGTTGATTTCCGATGATGTGAAAGTCGAAAATTTAACGAGACTGCTGACAGTAGCGCAGCGCGTTTCAAAAGTCCGCATAGCGCGTAGCCAAGAGAAACGGCGTCTTGACGAACAAAAGTCAGCGGACAAGAAAGGGTAAATGCCGAGTCCAATCAATCCCTGAACGCTGTCTAAGAAAAAATCACAATGAAAAATTCAAGCTCTCAATCCCAAAATTACTTGATGAAGCAATTGGATTTCAATCGAATTATTCTTCCATGTTTAGCTCGATTTACGTTTATACCTGATCTCCTCGAAAAGGACTGGCATGAAAATCCCGTGGCCAACGCATTTTGGCTACTAAGCAGCTCCGAATATCGTTCCCGATCGGAGGGACGTGACTTAATCATGGGTAAATGTGATGTTGATGCGGTGATGGCCATCGTGTATGACTTGCGCAAGACTGTAGAGCGCTTAACGAACGCGCAATCCAACTTTATTTCGACGCTCAGAATTGTTGCAACACGCAAGCAATGTCCCGCATGTCTAAAACTTGACGGAACACTGGTTCAGGTCGATAAAATGTTGAGCGATTTTTTGATGGGAGCACCTCAATTTCCACATGAAATTCAAAGTTCCGATGTGATCGCTTGGTGTGAAGCACCGTGGTTCGCCGATACCATTAAGATGAGACCTGGTGACGATCCTGAATTTCATGCCTGGTTGGTGAACCTACTAGCCGATCGCAGATACTGAGACGCATACCCTAATCGCCCAAACTCGAAAAGCAATTGAATCTGAGCTGTATTACCTCGCGCTAATGAGCGCATTGACATACCTAACACTGCTGGAGCTCTGGGTGCGTCTGATGGTGGTGTCACGGGTATCATCCGAGTTTTCTGTGGGTGTCCTTTAAGTTTGACTTGTTGCGGTGACCCTTCGACACGGCCTACGGCCTGCTCAGGGCGAACGGGGATTTTCTACAATTTTCAAAAAATCCATTCGCCCTGAGCATAGTCTTGTGAAATTTAATGCCCCAGCCCGGGATTTCAAACACTATCCACCGCTGTAGCGAATCGTTATTTTTCCGCCGCCACAAATTCGTTGGTATAGGTCTTTGACAGATCTATATTCCTGCCTTTGATGTTGGGATTGAACCCGCTCATGATCTTCAATACCGTTTCAGGCCCACCGGCAGGCATTTTTCCGTCTGCAGAATACATTTCCAGCGAAGCGTTTAACGCCTGAATATAAAGCGCCTTATTGCCGCCGTAATAGTCTGGGGGCATTTTATCGGCAATTTCTTGTGCCGTATGTGTGTGAATGAATTGCAGCGTTTTGACAAAGGCGTGTGCTAATTTAATCCCGACGTCCTTATGCGATTGCAACCATGAACTCTGTACATATAAACTCGCCGCCGGGTAAAGGCCGCCTAACGCTGCTTTTGTCCCTTTAATACTGCTAAGGTCAACCAGAATTTTCGTCTCTCCGCTTGCTTGCAGCATGGAAGTCGTCGGCTCGGTTGTCCACCCTACATCGATGCGCTTTTGCTTGAATGCGGCAAATAGGCTATTTGCGGCGCCTACCGGAAGTATCGAATAATCGCCTGCTTTCAAGCCGTGCGTGGAGGCCAGGTATTGCGCAAGAAACATCGACGACGACCCCAGGCCAGTGACCCCGAGCGTCTTTCCTTTAATATCGCCCATACTCTTGATCTGGTCTGCCGCATCGGCACGAACCATTTCCATGCCGCCCGGCACCAGGCCAAACAAAACAATACTCTTGATCGCTTTGCCCTTGCTCTGCAGATCAATCGTATGATCGTAAAATCCAACCACAGCCTGTGCCGCGCCGGCAAGAAGTTCGTTCTCGGCATCGACGCCGGCCTGCTGTGATTCCAACTCTACATCCAGCCCCTCATCTTTAAAATAGCCCAGATTCTCGGCCAGCTTTGGGGGCAAATAAATCAACTTGTTAATACCACCGACGATAATGATAATTTTTTCGGCCGCACGCGTGTTTGCCGAAAAAAACGTGAGCGAAAGGATGGTGCTGGCTATGATGAATCGGGCAATCAGTTTCATGGGTCATCTCCTTTTTTTAAGTTTTGTTTTATCAAAATCTCATGCAGTTTATTGCCGACCAAGGCTATCTGGCGATTGAATTCAGGTCGGATGGAACGAAAACAACGCCCTCCATAAGTCGACGCGCACTGCGACTCATCATAGCCTTCGTAACGACCCAGGTCCCGTTTTGCTCTTGCGCTTCTGCACCGACAGTCATCGTGCCTGACGGGTGACCAAATCTAATTTGGCCGCCGCTAAGCTTTTCCGCCACCAGTGTATTAACCACCGTACCGGGAATGACGGCCGCCACGGCCAAGGCGACTGCGCCGGTGCCGGTCATTGCATGATGCAATTTCCCCATCGATAAGATGCGCGCATTGATATCAATGCTGCTGGGATCGACATGTTTTCCGTTCGAAGCGACATAGGCTAAAGGACGGGCGACAAATGACAGCTTGGGCGTATGAGGACGCAATGCGGTCACTTCCTGCGGTGTTTTAGCCAGGCCCATCCGGACTGCGGCATGCGCTCGAATCGCCTCGCATTTTTCCAGCAGGGCGGCATTGCCGTTCACGTCTGCCTGGCTCTCGTTGCCGTGCAGTCCGAGCTCGTCGGCGTGCATGAAGATCGCAGGATTGCCTGCGTTGATCATGGTCAAATTAAACGTACCAAAACCAGGCACATCAACCGCATCAACCGCGTTCCCGGTCGGGAACATGCCGCCGAACGTTTCGCCGACAGCATCGCCGGCATCTTCCGAACCGCCTGGATTGAGAAACTCGATTTTTATTTCTGCGGCAGGGAAGGTGACGCCATCCAACTCAAAATCACCTTCTTCGACAACTTCACCATCTTTCATCGGGACGTAGGCAATAATTTTGGCATTGATATTTGCCTGCCAGATGCGTACTACCGCGACGCCATCCCGAGGGGCTTTAAGCAAGCCTTGCGTAATGGCGAACGGTCCCACGGCGGAGGTTAAATTGCCGCAATTGCCGGACCAGTCAATCACGGCATTTTCAATGGAAGCAGCGCCAAATAGATAGTCTACGTCGCAATCCGGGCGTGATGAGGGCCCGATGAGCACCAGCTTACTGGTGCTTGAGGTAGCGCCACCCATGCCGTCGATTTGTTGTTTGTAAGGGTCCGGACTGCCGATGACCCGCAGCAGGATTTTGTCGCGTAAAGAGACATCGGATGGCAAGCTGTCCGCATGAAAGAAAACGCCTTTGCTGGTGCCTCCACGCATATAGATCGCCGGAATTTTATATTGCGTCACGTTGCGCTCCTGGTTGGTTTTAAAGACGATGCTCATCGGGCTGCCTGGCAGCCCGCAGCATTTCTTCTGCGATACGCGGCAATAATCCCCCCGCGTTAAATATTTCAGCTTCTTCTTCCGTATCGATACAGCAGATAACCGGAACGCTAATCACCGCTCCAGTTTTGCGCGTTACGCGGACATTCAGTGTCATGCCGGGTGATACCGGCCCGGCGATCCCCTCGACAGCATAGATTTCCGAGCCATCAAGTTGGAGCTTTATACGGTCGATACCTGCTGCAAATTCGAGTGGCAATACACCCATTCCAATCAAGTTCGATCGGTGAATTCGCTCGAAATTTTCGCAAACCACAGCACGCACGCCAATCAGCCGGACGCCCTTGGCAGCCCAATCGCGTGAAGAGCCGGCGCCATAGTTCTTTCCCGCCACAACGATCAGCTCCTGGCCACGCGCAACATAGCGTTGCGCAGCATCAAATAAGCGCATGATCGATCCCTCTGGCTCCATCCGCGTGAGCGATCCTTCCCGGCCGCCCGCCATCTCGTTATGCAGACGGTTGTTGGCGAAAGTGGCGCGAATAGCAACCAGGTGATCGCCCCGGCGCGTGCCGTAAGAATTGAATTGCGCAGCCGGCACACCGCGTTCAATCAAGTATTCGCCGGCTGCACTGTCTGGCAGGATGGCGCCTGAAGGAGAAAGATCATCGGTCGTAATGTTGTCGCCAAAGACCGCGATTGCGTGCATGCAGGTCAATTTGGCCGCACTTGTCAGCGCTGCTTGCCAGTAAGGAGGGCGCCGAATGTAATTGCTGTCTGCTCGCCATGGAAATCTTGCGGGGACAGCATTTTCACCGTCTGGCAATTCGCGCTTACGAAACATGTCTGTGTAAATTTCAAGATATTGCTCGCCGCGAACACTGGCTTTAAGCAATACATCGATTTCCTCGTCCGTCGGCCAGATATCTTTCAAATAAACAGCTTGCCCCGCTTGGCCGATGCCTAAGATGCCGCTTTCAATATCCACATGAATGGTGCCGGCGATGGCATAGGCAACCACCAATGGCGGCGACGCCAGGAAGGCTGCTTTGACACGCGGATGAATCCGGCCATTGAAGTTGCGATTTCCAGACAGCACCGCAACAGCATGCACGTCGCGCTTGACGATATCGGCCTCTATTTCCGGGGGTAATGGTCCGGACATGCCATTGCATGAAGTGCAGCCAAAGCCGATGATGCCAAAACCGAGCGCCTCCAGCGGTTCCATCAGTTTGGCTTCACGTAAATAGCTTTCCACCGGCCTGGACCCGGGGGCGAGAGAGGTTTTTACCCAAGGCTTTCTTTGCAGGCCCAGTGCGACCGCTTTGCGCGCCAACAGGCCGGCAGCAATCATATTTCTTGGGTTCGAGGTGTTGGTGCAGCTTGTGATGGCGGCAATAACGATGGCGCCATCTATCAGCCCGGTTGCATGTGCTGCCGGCGGCCGCGCAATTCCCTTTGCGATCAAATTCGACAGTAAAACCCGATCGTGAGGATTCGCCGGGCCGGCCAGGGCGCGGCGCACAGTCGACAGGTCAAAGGATAAATTCCGGTCATATTCTGCTGCCGCAAACGCATCGGCCCACAGGCCTTGTGCTTTTGCATAGGATTCAGTCAATGCAATTTGTGCTTCAGTGCGTCCCGTCAATCTTAAGAAGTCGAGCGTCTTTTGATCGATTGCGAACAGTGCCGCGGTTGCGCCGAACTCCGGCGCCATGTTCGAAATAGTCGCGCGGTCGCTCAAGGTCATGGCGCCGGCGCCTTCGCCGTAAAACTCGATGATCGCGCCTACGACATTTTGCCGGCGCAAGAATTCGGTGATGGCGAGCACCAGATCCGTAGCGGTAATTCCCGGCTGGCGAAATCCCTTGAGATCGACACCGACAATTGCAGGCAGGCGCAACCAGACGGCGCGGCCAAGCATGACCGACTCGGCTTCGATGCCGCCCACACCCCAACCCAGGACGCCCAGCGCATTAATCATGGTGGTATGGCTGTCGGTTCCGACCAAGGTGTCGGGAAATGCGACGCCATCCTGCACCTGAATCACCGGTGAGAGATGTTCCAGATTGATTTGATGCAGGATGCCATTGCCTGGCATCAGAACATCAAGATTAGAAAAAGCTTGCTTGCACCACGCCAGAAATTCGAAACGCTCGGCATTCTTGCGCGTTTCAATCGCCATGTTTTTGCGCATTGCTTGCGGATCGGCGCCGGCGACTTCGACATTCAAGGAATGATCCACAACCAGATGGGTTGGAACAACGGGATTGATCGTGCCTGGATCGCCGCCGGCTTCTGCAATCGCATCGCGCATGCCAGCCAGATCGACTAGGGCAGGGGTGCCCAAAAGATCCTGCAATACCACGCGTGCCGGGTAATAAGGGAAATCGATATCGTGCCGGCGAGCGGCCAACGCTTGCAGATAGGGCGCAGCAAGGTCAGCGGGCTGCTTGCGAATGATATTTTCTGCAAACACACGAACGCAATAAGGCATGCGTGAAAATTGCGCAGCATCGGCCAATGGCAAGGCGTCGATGACGCTAACAAAGTCAATAGATTGACTTGGGAGATTGCGTGGCATAAGAAACGTCCCCGGGGGTGCACATGATTTTTTGTTATTCGTTTAATCGCATTCTATTTCACAATAAAGCAAAGTAATTAAAAATTACGTACTTCCATCGTCGCGCCTTCAAATCCCATTCAAGAACCGCTTGACCTTGCCATAGGGGGAGGGTTCAGGCTCACATCGTCGCTCCGTAGAATCGTCTACCGGAAACTCTGGAATTAAGGAAACACTTCATGTCACTATCTCGCCGGAAATTTTTATTGACCTCTGCCGCGGCCGCAACTGCGGCGCTTGCGGGCCCTGCCGCATGGGGCGCCGGCAGCTTGCCGGCAATCGAAAGCGCAAGCGGAACTGGCCGTAGCGTACGGCATCGTCTGCGCGTCGAGACGCGTTCGATTGAAGTCAACGGCCGCGCCGCCACGATGTTCGGGCTGCGTCAACCTGACGGCGCCCGCGGTCTGGTGCTCGATCCGGGCGAGCGTTTCCTGGTCGAGCTGGATAATGGCCTGAAAGAACCAACCATAGTCCATTGGCACGGACAGTCGCCGCCATCCGATCAGGACGGCGTGAGCGAGTTCGGGGTGCCCGTGCTTCAGCCAGGCGAGCGTCGCGCTTATGATTTTGTTGCACGTCCCGGCACGCACTGGATGCATTCGCATCATGGCTTGCAACTGCAGCAACTGCTTGCGGCCCCTTTGATCGTTCGCACCAGCGATGAGGTGCGCGCCGATGCGCAAGAGGTGACCATCTTTCTGGAGGACTTCCTCTTTCGCGATCCGGCCGAAGTGATGGCGGCACTGCAAAAGCCTGCGCCGGCCAAGATGTCCGGCAAAGCCGAAATGAAGGGGATGGACATGTCGGGAATGAATATGTCGGGGATGGATATGTCCCGTCATAAGCCCGCCATGAAAATGGATCTCAACGATGTCGATTTCGATGCTTATCTCGCTAACGATCGCACGCTCGACGATCCGGAAGTCATCCGTGTCGAGCGAGGCGGGAGGGTTCGCTTGCGCATTATCAACGGCGCCGCGTCCACCAATTTTCACGTCGATCTCGGCGCGCTCAAAGGCACGGTCGCGGCAGTCGATGGCGATGCCGTGCAGCCGGTCGCAGGTAGCCGATTTGGTTTGGCCATGGCTCAGCGCATCGATATCCTTGTAGACGTGCCGAAGGGGGCGGGGATGTGGCCGATCCTCGCGGTGCGCGAAGGGGAGCGGCAGCAAACGGGCATCATTCTCGCCACTGCCGGCATGCATGTACGCAAGGTTTCGGGGCTGGCGATCAAACCGACTGGCGCCGTGAATTTCGATCAGGAGCTGCGCTTGTCGGCATTGGAACCTTTGGCGGCCCGCCCCGTGGATGCAGCGTTCATGCTGATGCTGACCGGATCGATGCAGCCGTACAGTTGGGGAATCAACGGTAAGGATTGGGACAACCGCGACACGCTAAAAGTCAGGGCCGGTCAGCGGGTAGCCGTTACTTTTCACAATACGACCATGATGTCGCACCCGATGCATTTGCATGGCCACCATTTTCAAGTTATTGCGTTCAATGGTAAGGCGTTCCAGGGCACCTTGCGCGACACGGTGCAGGTGCCGCCGATGGCAAAGGTCACGATTGCATTCGACGCCGACAACCCAGGCCGCTGGCTGATGCATTGTCACAACGAGTATCACCAGGCGGCGGGCATGATGACCGAAGTGGCTTACGTTTGAAATAAGAATGGGGTTCGTATCTGCAAGATGGCGCGTCGCAGGACAATTTGCGACGGGCATTTTTTTGTCAGGTTCCGCGAAAGCGTGCCAGAAACTGCCGTGCGCGCTCCGTTTGCGGCGCGCTGAAGAATTGTTCCGGCGGCGCCGTCTCCACAACATGGCCGGCATCCATGAACACAATCTTGCTTGCCACCTGACGCGCGAATTCCATTTCGTGCGTCACGATCACCATTGTCGCGCCTTCGCTGGCCAGCAACTGCATCGTCGCCAGCACTTCGCCGACCAACTCAGGGTCGAGCGCACTAGTGGGTTCGTCGAATAACAGGATGTCCGGTTTCATTGCCAAGGCGCGCGCGATACCGACGCGCTGTTTTTGCCCGCCTGAAAGACGCGCCGGAAAGCTGTCGAGCTTGTCCGCCAGCCCGACCCGCGTCAGCAGGTGTTCAGCCTCCTGGCGCACCACTGCGCGATCGCGTTTCTGCACATGCACCGGCGCTTCCATCACATTCTGCAATACGGTCAGGTGCGGCCATAACGCAAAATGCTGGAATACCATGCCAATGCGCGCGCGTATTTTAGACAGGTTGGCGTCGCTCATCTTGATGCTGCCGCCGGGGCGCACGCCGATGCGCTGGCCGGACAAATGAATCATGCCTGCGTCCGGTTCTTCCAGCCAGTTGATACAGCGCAGCAGCGTCGATTTGCCGCAGCCGGACGGCCCCAGCAGGCACACGGTTTCGCCCTTGCCGACCTTGAGCGAGACGTCATGCAGAACCTGGTTGCTGCCGAAGGATTTGGATATGCCGTTCAGGCTCAGGACCACTTCGGTGGCTTGGTCCGGTCCCTTTGCGAGCGCGTATGCGTCGTCAAGAATGTTCAAGATTTGCGCTCCTCGGCGAGTCTGTTGAGTAAGGTCACCGCGCCTTCGATCAGGACGCAGATGCCCCAGTAAAGCAACACCGCTGTCAGGAACGAGGCAAACGGAATGAAATAGGTGGATTGAATGCTGGTTAGTTCATGCGTCAGTTCGGATACTGCAATGACGGTCAGGAACGCGCTGTCCTTGAGGATCTGGATCAACTGATTGCCGATCATCGGCACCGCGCGCAGGATGACCGGCGGCAGCACGATGCGCCGCAGCAGCGTAAAGCCGGTGAATCCGTACGCGAGACCGGCTTCGATCATTGAATCCGGCAGCTTCTGCCATGCGCCGCGCAACAGCTCCGCCATATAGGCCGCGTTGTACAGTACCAGCGCCAGTGCGCCCGACCACCAACTGCTCAGGCGCAGCCCCAGCGATGGCAGGCCGAAGTAAATCAGGTACACAAACAGCAGAAAGGGCACACAGCGCATCGCATCCACATAGGCCGTGGCGAGGCGCACAACGGCCGTACGCCGCGACATCAGCATCGGCGTCACCAGCGCCCCCAGCAATAGCGACAGGACCGATGCGAAGACCACCAGTTCCATCGTATTGAGGAAGCCCTCTGCCACCGTGGCGCGCTGGCTCCAGACGATCATGAAGTCGTCCAATATCATGCCCGGCTCTCTATAGGCTGGCGTTGTTCCAGCACGCGCTGTGCTTTTACCAGCACGAACACGATCAGGCTGTAGAGCACCAGTGCAAACATGAAGGGCGGTAATGGATCATAAGTGCGCGCGCCGACCCGTAGCGCAGCGCGCGTTATTTCGACGATGCCGATCACGGCGATAGCCGGACTCGACTTGACCTGCAAGGTCATTTCGCTGATCAGCCCGGGCAGGCTGGCCTGCCAGATTTGCGGGAACACGATGCGCCGAAAGCGCAGGCCGCGCGGCATGGCAAACGACCGTGCGGCATCGTACTGGTCGCGCGGAAAATTGAGTAGCGCACTGCGCCAGATTTCACAATTGAAGGCAGAGGTGCCAATCGTCAGCGCCAATATCGCGGCCGGCGCCGGATCGAGCGAGATGCCGAATTGGGGTAACGCGAAGAAAATGAGCAAGATAAGCGTGACTGCCGGACAGGAGCGGATGATGCTGACATACATAATCACCAATTGGCTCAGCACCGGGACCCGCGCCCAGCGCAACAGCGCCAGGCCGAGGCCGATCGGCACGCCGAACAAGATGCTGGCGAACGAAAATGAAATCGTTGCCAGCGCACTCTGCGTGATGCTCCAGTAGTCGTACGCGTTCATCCAGGATCGGATATCAGTTGACGGACTGCGGCATTTTTTCGAAGCTGGCGCCGAGCCACTTCTTTTGCAATGCATACATCTGGCCGTCCTTGCGCAAATCGGCCAGTGCGGCATTAACCAATTCCACCACGCCGGTATTGCCCTTTTTGATTGCCCACGCGATATATACCGGTTTGCCGACGCTTTGTCCGATCGCGAAAACATCCGGCTTGGTCGCTACCAGCGAATTGAGGTTGATCTGCGTATTGGCCACTGCGTCCAGACGGCCGATGGCCAAATCCTGATAAGCCTCGGGGTAGCTTTGATATTCGATGATCTGCTTGATGCCCTTGCCCTGCTTGGCAATCAACGTTTCATTGAGTGCTTTCAGATCCGCCAGCATGGCGCTGCCAGTCTGGGCGCCCACTGTTTTACCTGTTAGGTCGCTCACCGATTTGATGTCTGAACCCTTTTTAATGGCGTAGTAGGTGGTCGATTCAGCGATCGGCATCGTGAAATCAAAGGTGCTCTTGCGCTCGGGACTGACCAGGACCGCCGTCAGCGCCATATCGAATTTGCCGGTGGTAAGGCCGGGCAGGATCCCCGGCCATGGCATGATTTGCTGCCTGACTTCGAACGGCAGTTTTTTTCTGATCAGCGCCAGCATCTCGTTGTCGTAGCCTGTCGCCACGCCGTTCTCGACAAATTCGAACGGCTTGAAATCATCTTCGGTGGCGACGTTAATATAACCGCGCGTCTTGACTTCGGCCGCAGTGGCCGCCGCAGCCGGCTTACTCCATCCCACTACAGCAACCATTGCCGCCATTGCCGCCAGCGACATCAAGACTGCATATGAAGCGACCGGCTTGCGTTTGCTGGATTCAGTAATTACCATGAACGATTCCCCTCAGAAGTAAGGCCATGCCGGAAGCCGCAAGGCTCCGTCGTAACCGGATTGAAAAAAATTGCATTGGAACAATAAAAGGATGCCTACTGATGAATCAGATTAAAGGCAGCAATATACGTGCCAACGTAACATGCCTCGATAGTCCATTTTCCTGCACCAACTATGTCCTTTCGCGGTGCCAAAATCGCGCATTTTCATAGGGCATTGTTCGAATGCGGTGCATCCTGGCAGCGTCCCGGTGCGTTGCAGAAGCGATTTTCTCAGGCGCTTTGAAAATGGAAAATGCCATGATAGGATGTGTACTAACAAAATAATTTTGGAGCCTGTCATGTCGTCTGTTTCTGCTCAATCTACATCAGTCGCCCCTGCAACGACGCAGTTCGGTGAGGTGCTTTATCGGGAAGTCATTCCGGCCGGCGGTCGCTGGTCGCGGCGCCTCGAACCGGGCGAACGCTTGCGCATTATCGATCTGGAAGGGCAGCAGGCAGTCGATTTCCTGTGTTATTCGCCGGCGCTGCCGCTGGATCGCATCAATATTCCGAATACGGTGAAGCTGAATCGTTCGCTGTATATCACGGAGGGCTGCAAGATCTATTCGGACCATGCAAAGGTCATGTTTACCGTGGTGGAAGATACCTGCGGCTTTCACGATACGCTGGCGGGTTGCTGCAGCAACGAGATCGATCTGGTTCGTTACGGCGTCGTCAAGACTAAAAGCTGCCGCGCCAATTTCATCGCAGAGCTGGCAGAGTGGTCGATGGGGCCATCGGAAATCGTTTCCAACATCAATTTTTTCATGCGGGTGCCTTTCAGCGAGGATGGCAGTGTTGTGATCGGGCCCGGCGTCTCGAACGCCGGCGACCATGTCGAATTGCTGGCTGAAATGCCGGTCATCGCCGTACTCTCGAATTGCCCGCAGGAGAATAATCCGGCCTCAGGGTTCAAGCCGACGCCGATCGAAGTTATCGTATACAAGAAGTAATCTCAGACATTCGCACCATGCCCGCAGACCTTAAAAAAGTTGCAAAAGAGGAAGCCGAGGACGCGCCGCCGCGCGATTGGCGGCATACCGCGTTGGAAGAGCGTCCGGGTTTTCTGATTCGCCGCTTGCACCAGATTCATGTCGCGCTGTTCATGGAGGAATGCGCGCCAGAGGGCATCACGCCGGTTCAGTACAGCATCCTCACTGCGATCGAGCAATTGGGTCCGTCCGAGCAGATTGCCTTGTCGCGCGCGGTCGGGCTGGACCGCGCCAATATTGCCGATGTACTGGCCCGTCTAGTAGAGCGGCGCCTCATTCAGCGGCGCGTATCGCGTACCGACAAGCGCAAGAAAGTGACGGAACTGACCGATGTCGGCCGCGCCACGCTGGCACGCCTCGAAGGCAGCGTCGCCAGGGCGCATCAGCGCACCGTCGCCGCGTTGCCGCCGGCGCGGCGCAAGGAATTCATCAGTGCGCTGCTGCTGCTGGTCGAAACCAACAACGAATTGAGTCGTACGCCTGTCTTTACCGCGGCAAAAACGGAAACGGACGCCTGAGATAGCTTCAATTGCATCGGCATAACCAGTGCACCGGAAAACGGCTTTGCGTAATCGACAGGCGAGAAAGTGGCGGTCATGGCTGAAGCTTATTTATTTTTTTGCATAGCCCAACATGCGCTTCAAACGGGTCAGCAGCATGCGCCAGAACAGGCCGCCCAGGTCCAGCGGCGCGACGGCAGGGGTGGGTGCTGCGGTGGTGGATGCTGCGGTGGATGCGGTAGCCGCCGCAGTTGATGCCGGGATGTTTTCCGCTTCGAGTTTCTTTTTCAGATTGTCGGCAAAGGCTGCGGTCATTCGCTCTGCCAGTTCGCGAACAATGCCGCCGCGCGAAAACTGCGCCAAGCTGCCGGCGATGGCGTAATCAACGCGTACGTTGACTCGCGTCAATGCGGTTGTGGTGCTGTCGTCATGCAGCGAAAATGCGGCCTCGCCCTTGACGCGCGAACCGCTCTTGCGATCGCTGCCGCTGCCGGTGACGCTACCTTGCCGCGCGGCATCATCCAGCCTGATTTCACCTGCGCCGGAAAATGCAGCCACGATCGGGCCCAGTTTCACCGTCATCGAGAGTTTCAACTGGCCGTTATCGGGCGGCGCCGTCAATGCCGCGCCTGGCAGGCAAGCGACAATGCCTTCGATATCGCGGAAACAACGCCAGACAAGATCCGGCGCGAAAGGGACCTGAAAGCTTTGTTCTATTTCCACTGTATTCCTTATTGTTGGCTGCACTCGGTTGCGGGATGCGATGCAAAACACGTGCCAATCTTATGGCAAGCGAAACGGTACGCTGCCAATATCGTTGCTCGCTTCCACCAGCTTGATCAGTTGCAGCAAAAACGGTTCACGTTCGGCCGCAGGCAAGTGCTCGATGGTGCGATCATGCGCGCGCTGTACCGCCGATGCCATTTTCGTCATCAGGCTTTTGCCCTTGCGCGTGAGCTTGACCAATTTAACCCGGCCGTCTTCGGTGCTCTGGCGGCGATCCAGCAGGCCGCGATCCTGCAGGCGCGGCACCACTTCGGCAACGCTGGTACGCTCCAGTCCGATTTCCAGCGCCAGACTGTTCTGGTCGAGTTCGCCGCGCTCGGCCAATGCAGTCATCAGACTGTATTGCACGGGCGTGATATTGAAATCGCGCGTTTCTTCAAGAAACAGCGAGCAATGAAGCTGGTGCAGACGGCGTATCAGGAAGCCTGGCCGCGCGAGCAGCGGCGATTTTTGTTTGGCGGCAAGGAGTTGTGCTTTGACGCTGGATTTGGCTTTTTGAGTTGTCATGGTGGCGGCAGATATTTTGTTCATGCAGTGAATGCAATAAATGTTCCAGTGTCGGTGATATTTTATTAAATAAGTGGTACACCACGTTTTTGCACAAAATACGGGATTGTCGATCCTGAAATGAGGCAAATCCGCAATGCGACGCAATAAAGAAGTGCGTAATTATAAGTGGTGTACCACTTAATATTTTAGAGCACGCGCAGAAATTCCTGTCCGGCAGGAATTTGGCTGGTTGGCATGCCTCTTGCGAGACCTTTCTCTAAATCATTTAAATACACTGAATATCATGAAAAAATTTCTCTTGAGGAATGGCCGCGTCATCGATCCCGCTTCCGGCCTGGATGCAGTGTGCGACGTGCTGGTCTGCGACGAGCACATCGAGGCGATCGGCCCGAATCTGCCGGCGGCCGGGGCGGAGCTGGTCGATTGCAGCGGGCGGCTGGTGCTGCCGGGCCTGATCGATACGCACGCCCACGTCTACCAATACGTAACCGGCCGTTTTGGCCTCAACGCCGACATGTGCGGCGTGCAATCCGGCGTGACCACGCTGGTGGACCAGGGCGGGGCGAGCTGCATGACCTTGCCGGGTTTTCGGCACTATGCGGCCGCACCGGCGAAGAGCCGCGTTCTGGCCTATCTGTCGGCCTATCTGGTGGGCGGGCTGGAAGGTCACTACTATCCGGAACTGTACCGTCCGGACTGTGTCGATATCGATGCCACAGTACGCGCAGCCAAGGCCAATGGCGACCTGGTCAAGGGCATCAAGGCGCACGCCGAGCTGGGTGGATTTGCGCGCTGGGGTGTCGAGGTGATGAAATTGTCCGCTGAAATCGGCCGCCGCGCCGACCTGCCGGTGTATATCCATTTCGGCCAGTTGTGGCCGATGCCAAACCAGGGCGGTATTCCGGTCGATCCAGACAGCATTCTGTCGCAAGTGGTTGACATCATGAAACCGGGCGACGTGCTGGCGCATCCGTTCAGCCGCCATCCGGGCGGTTTCGTCGAGCAGAACGGACGGCTCCATCCCTTGGTGCGAGAGGCAGTCGCGCGCGGCTTGCGGATCGACGTCGGCCACGGTTCGCATTTCAGTTACAAGATGGCGCGCACGGTGCTGGATGCCGGCATCATGCCGGACACGCTCGGCGCCGACATGCACGGCTATAACACCGAAGTGCCGGCACCGGCCGGCACTCCCGCCAGCCATCCGGATGAAGAGCACATGTTCGCGGGCAAGACGCGTTTCAGTCTGGTCTCGGCGATGACCAGCATGCTGGCGCTGGGTCTGACACTGGAACAGGTGATCCCGATGGTGACCACCAACGCGGCGCGCATGATTGGCATGCAGGACCAGCTCGGCAGCCTGCGCGTCGGCGGTGTGGCGGATATCTCGGTGCTGTCCGACGAACGAGGTCGCTGGATCATGAGCGACAACGAAGGGACCAAGGTCGAAGCCACACGCCTGCTGCAGCCGCTGTTCTGTCTACGCGCCGGTGAGCGCTTCGATGCCACCGCACCGATTTTACCGACCGCGCGGGCGGCCTGAGGGGAGATGACGATGATTGCAGATGCAGGCATTACCGCGAAGGGGATCGGCGCATCCCTGCCGCGCAAGGAAGACGATCGATTCCTGCGCGGCCGCGGCCAGTACGTTGCGAATATCCAGTTGGTGGGCATGCAGGATGTGGCCTTTGCGCGCAGCCCGGTGGCGCATGCGCGCATTCGGGGCGTCGAAAAACCGGCAGGAACCGAAGACTCGGTGTTCGTGCTGGCCGACCTGGCCGGTGTCAAGCCGATCGTCGCCAACTCGGGGCTAAAAGGTTTCAAGTCATCCGAACAACCGGTGCTGGCGGGCGAGAAGGTGCGGCAGGTGGGCGAGATGATCGCCATGTGCATGGCCGGCAGCCGTGCCGAAGCGGAAGATCTGGCGGCGCAGGTGTTCGTCGATTTCGATGAACTCCCCGCCGTGGTGGATATGCTGGCCGCACGCGAGGCGACGTCGGCGCAAGTGCATGAGCACTGGGGCGACAATATATTCCTGGAAGCCGCCGTCGGCGTCGACAGCAGCAGCGATTTCGAGCAACTGTGCCAAGGTGCGGCGATCCGCGTGCAGCGCCGCCTGCGCACCGCGCGCCAAAGCATGGCGCCGATGGAAGGGCGCGGCGTGGTCGCGCACTGGGACCACCGCCTGGCGCAACTGATCGTCTACACCTCAACGCAGATGCCGCATATCAACCGCACCGGGCTGGCCGCTTGCCTCGGGCTGGATGAAGGCCAGATCCGTGTGATATCGCCCGACGTCGGCGGCGGCTTCGGTTACAAGGGCATCCTGTTGCCGGAAGAAGTCTGCCTTGGCTGGCTGGCGATGCGCTGCGGTCATCCGGTGCGCTGGATCGAAGACCGCCGCGAGCAGCTCACCGCCAATGCCAATTGCCGCGAACACGACTACGACATTACGGCCTATGCCGACCGCGACGGCCGCCTGCTGGCGATCGATTGCGAGGCCACCGTCGATTCCGGCGCCTATTCCTCTTATCCGTTCTCCGCCTGTCTGGAAGCCGCGCAGGTCGGCAGCATCCTGCCGGGTCCGTACAAAATGGAGCGTTACCGCTGCCGCACTTGGTCGGTTGCCACCAACAAGCCGCCGATCCTGCCGTATCGAGGGGTCGCACGGACCGGCGTGTGTTATGCGATCGAAAGCGTCATGGACGCGATCGCGGTGGAAGCGGGGCTGGAACCATTTGAAGTCCGGCTGCGCAATCTGGTGCAGCCGCAGGAAATGCCATTCGATAACATCACCGGCAAGCACTTCGACAGCGGCGACTATCCGGAATCGGTACGACGCGCGATCAAGGCGATCGATCTGCCGGCAGTTCGCGCGCGGCAGGCTCGCGGCGAGCCGGATGGACGGCGCATCGGTTTCGGCTTGGCCGTATTCTGCGAGCAGGGCGCGCACGGCACCTCGGTCTATCACGGTTGGGGCATTCCGGTGGTGCCGGGCCGCGAGCCCGCAGTGGTGCGCCTGACACCCGATGGCATTCTCGAAACCCGTTGCGGCGTGCATTCCCACGGACAAGGCATGGAAACCACGCTGGCGCAAATTGCCAACCAGGTTTTGGGCATCGATCCGGCGCGCGTGCGCGTGGTGCTGGGCGACACTGGCGTGACGCCGTATTCGACCGGCACCTGGGGTTCGCGCTCGATCGTGATGGCCGGCGGCGCGGTCGGACAGGCTTGCAAGGAATTAAAACAGCGCTTGATCAAGATTGGCGCCTGGTTGCTGAAAGAAGCACCGGAGGCGGTGCGTTGGGAAGACGACGCGGTAGTCGGCGCCAACGCCCGTGTGCGCATCGATGAAATCGCGCATGTCTGGTATCGCAAGCCGCAACTGCTGCCGGCCGACGCCGATCCGCGCGGCCTTGAAGTCAACACCAGTTATCAGGCGCGGCGCGATACCGGTACCTTCAGCTACGCCTGCCACGCCGTGGTACTGGCGGTGGATCCGGAACTGGGCAAGGTGGAAATCCTGGATTACGTGATCGTCGAAGACGGCGGCGTGCTGATCAACCCGATGGTGGTCGACGGCCAGATATACGGCGGCACGGCCCAAGGCATCGGCACCGCGTTGTATGAAGAAATGCGCTACAGCGCCGAAGGTCAGCCGCTGGCTTCGACGCTGGCCGACTATATTCTGCCGGGGGCCACCGAAGTGCCGGCAATCCGCATCGAACATATGGAGACACCGGCGCCGTACACCGAATTTGGCCAGAAAGGCATCGGCGAAAGCGGCGCGATCGGTTCGACCGCCGCGGTGGCTAACGCGGTCAATGATGCATTGCGCCCGCTGGGTGTCGAGATCAATGAACTGCCGATCACGCCGCACGTGGTGGTCGAGGCGGTGGCAGAGGCGGTAACAAAAGCGGCGGTCGCCGCACAGGCAAGGAGTGCCGCATGAAAGCTGCCCGTTTCGAATACGCGCAGCCGGCCACTTGCGCCGAGGCCGCGGCTCTGCTGCACGACAGCGCGGGCATGGGCAAGGTATTGGGCGGGGGACAATCACTCGGGCCGATGATGAACCTGCGTTTGGCGCAACCGGAATTGCTGGTGGATGTACGCGCTATCGCCGCCCTGCGTGAATGCACATTTGCAAGCGATGCGATTACGCTCGGCGCCGCCACTACGCACGCTGCGATCGAGGACGGCTGCATTACCACCCAGACCCTCGACCAGACCGGCAACCAGACCGGCGGCCTGATGTCCTATGTCGCCAGCGGCATCGCTTATCGCGCGGTGCGTAACCGCGGCACCCTCGGCGGCAGCCTGGCGCATGCCGATCCCGCCGCCGACTGGGTCAATTTAATGGCGCTGCTGGATGCGCAGTACCTGCTGCAGGGGCCGGGCGGTTCGCGTACCGTAGGCAACGCGGACTGGATGTCGGGCGCGTTCACCACTGCGCTGCAGGAAGACGAAATCCTGACTGCCGTGCGTATCCCGGCATTGTCGCCGTCGGCCCGCTGGAGCTACTACAAATTCAATCGCAAGACCGGTGAATTCGCCGAAGCGATTGCGGCGTTTGTCGACGACCCGCAGCGCGGCGTGCGACGCGGCCTGATCGGCGCCACCGACGGCACGCCGTATGTGATCGCGGATGCCGCGCCGCTGCTCGACGGCTGGGATGGCGCATTTGCCGACGCGCAGTTGCAGGCAGCGGGACTCAGACCGCACACCTATGAATATCGGATTCACGCGGTGGCGCTGGCGCGCGCAGCCGCCGGCATATCAAAAGGAGAATCCGCATGAGCCGACTCGACATTATCGTCAATGGCAAGCCGCTCAAGGTCGAGGTCGAGCCGCGCACGCATCTTGCCGATTTTTTGCGCGAACAGCGCATGCTGACCGGCACCAATCTTGGTTGCGAGCAGGGCGTATGCGGCGCCTGCACCTTGATGATCAATGGCGTGCCGATGCGCTCCTGCATCATCCCGGCCGTGTCATGTGGGGGAGCCGAAGTGCGCACCATCGAAGACTTCGACAATGATCCTGTGATGGCCGAATTGCGTGCCGCGTTCACGGCCGAGCACGCGCTGCAATGCGGCTATTGCACCCCCGGCATGCTGGCTACTGCGCGCGATATCGTCACGCGGCTGCCGCTTGCCGACGACGCGCGCATCCGGCTTGAATTGGCTGGCAATCTGTGCCGCTGCACCGGCTACGTCGGTTTAGTACGCGCGATACGTCGTGTGCTCGATGCGCGCCATGGCACATCAGGCGATGAAAAAGCGAAAGATCAGCAACGCAATTAATGCGCTAAGGGCAGCGACGGCTATCGGGTAAGACGCTTGCAAGCTTTATCGAGTTTGCCTGTATCCGATTGCCTGTGGATAGCCAGGTAGCCCTTGCAAAAGCCGGCGGCTAGCGCCAGGTCGGCATGTTCTTGGCCCAGGCTATGCAGTAATCGCATGGCAACGACGGCGTCGTTCATCCGCCCTGCGACAGTTTGAAGCGCCGTCAGCGTTTTGAGATAGGGCTGTATCGACTTGGCCGGGAAGAGTGACTTGAAAAATTCGATGGCGTAGCGGTTTTTTTTTGCGGCGATGCGTATTTTATGTTGCAGTTGCGGCGCGTCGTTTGCCTGCGCATCGCTTGTCTCCGCGTCATGCAATAGCCGAATTTTTTCTTGTAATTTTTTATGCCGTCGCGCAAGTATTTTCTTGGCGAACTTGGCAAGCGGCTGCGTCAGATTTTTCTTCAGCGGTCTGCCGGCGCCATGCGCCCAACTGTCCGCCCAACTGCCGCATGAAAGTATCAAGTGTGCATATCGCGCCGAATCGATCGCAGCAGCTGCGTGCCGATGTTTCTTTCGCGCCCGTTGCATGCATGCCTTTTGCAATGGCAAAAGTTCCGCTTGGTCGGGGTGGGCGGCGATAATTTCGGGCAAGGTGTCGTTGGTTAAAACGTCCCAATCCCGCACCGCGCCCAATGCTGTTCCCAGCCACTTGAGTTCATCATGCAACATGCGTGGACATGGAGCGACACGGGAAAATATGCCCACTGCACACAGCAGGCGATGCAGCCCGATACGCATCTGGTGAACGCTTTCAGGGTCGTTGCCGTGTATCACGCCGGCTTCGTTGCCCTGAATTTGTTCCAGGCAATTGATGACGACGGCGCGCAATCCCTGCGTTACGTTTAGCTTCGGCGATAGGTCGAGTCTGGATGCTTTGACGATGGCGGGCGCAGTCGTAATTGCAATCGCATACTCCTGCAGCAGACCATGCCGACGAAAATTGCCGGCATGGTCTGCTGGATCGAGCAACAGTTTTAATGCGGTTCCCATGGCGGCGCCCATTAAAGAAGAACGTGAACTCTACAAAACAGAATTCAACAAATCGCCGAAACAATCAACGCCTTTATTCAGAGGTTTGTTGCGAAATTCAGGCAAGGCGGACTGTTGCGGGCTGTGGCGTGATGTTGTGCTCCGTTCATGTCATTCCG
>JAQGNR010000075.1 GCA_028291765.1 Herbaspirillum sp. | reverse complement strand
GTTTGTGCGCAGTGAGGTAAAGGGGGAGGCCGCAGGCCGGAGGACACGAACGGAGCACAAACATCCGCCACAGCCCGCCTGACGCCCTTAACGGCACTTCATCAGCGTTGCCTTAGAGGTCACGCTGTTTGGCAGTGGGAAAAAGCCGCAGCGTAGCCCGCAATCCGGGGGCGTTATCACGCAATATCAGCGCGCCGCCATGCAGTTCGGCGACCGCGTTGACCAGGCTTAATCCCAGCCCCACGCCAGGCGTGCCCCGGCTGGCATCGCCGCGATAAAAGCGCTTGCTGACTTTGGGCTTTTCCTCATCGGGAATGCCGGGGCCGTCGTCTGCTACGGTAAGGTCGATCACGCCGCGGCCCCCGCGTACCACTTCGACCTGGATAGAGCCGTTTTCCTGCGCATATTTGAGCGCATTATCGATCAGGTTGCCGACTGCCTGCGCCAGCAAAAACGGATCGCCGGCCAGCGCCATTTTACCTGCGCACTGGAAGCGGAGATTGATGCCCTTGAGCTCCGCGACCGGCCGATAAAATTCGACAATATCGTTTGCCACATTGCACATATCGACGCTGACAAACCCCGAACGGCGCGCGCCGGTATCGATTTCGGCAAGGCGCAACAAGGCATTGAAAATCTGGATCACGCGATCGACATCGGCCACTGCGCCATCGATCTCGGCGAACGTGATTTCAAGGGACGGCCGGCCGACCGACAGCTCCTCAAGCCGGAACCGCAGTTCAGTCAGCGGGGTACGCAAGTCATGTGCAATCGCATTCGACACATTGCGCACGCCATGGATCAAATGCTCGATTTGATCGAGCATGCGATTAACCGTTAGCGCCAGCAGCTCGAGTTCGTCGTCGCCGCCTTGCGCGGGCAAACGGCGCGAAAGATCGCCTTCAACAATGGCCAGCGCCGTTTGCCGCATGGTGCTCACTTTTGATAGCAGTGTGCGGCGAATCATAAAACCGCCCAGCACGCCGACCAGCAACACAATCGCAGCTGCGCCCGTCAAGCCGTAAAAGAAATAGGATTCCAGCGAATTGTATCGATTGATATCGCGCCCAACCACCAAGTGATATCCGCCCGGCAGCACCGTATGAATTAGAACGGCATGCACCAGTATGCTATTGAGATGGAGGGCAATCTCATAAGTACCCGCTTTGCCCGGCAGATTTCGCGGCCAGCCCGGAAGATTGCCATCGAGCCTGGTGTAAGAGGCATCGGTCAGCAATAGAATTTTCTCTCCTACCAGTTGCGTGCCTACCCGCCTGTCGATAATCGAGGCCAGCCCTTGCGCCCCCTCCTCATCGAAAGTCGCCTCCATTCTCTGCGTATCTTCCTGCAGCAACTCCATGCCGCCTTTTTCAATCGTCTGCTCCCATGCATACGACAACGGAATAGCGAATACGGCGAGTATGCCAATGCTCAATGCGACGTAACTGACAGTGAGCGTGAAAACCGAAAAGCGGCGTAACGAAAAGCGGTGCAATCTCATCATTGAGATCCATCGTTAGCGCTCAGCATATAGCCGGCATTGCGAATGGTGCGCAGCAATTGCTGCGTCGCGCCGGTATCGAATTTCTGGCGCAGCTTGCTGATGTGGACATCCACCACATTGGTCTGCGGATCGAAATGGTAATCCCATACGTTTTCAAGCAGCATGGTGCGCGTGACGACCTGATCGGAATGGCGCATCAGGTATTCGAGCAGTTTGAATTCGGTTGGTTGGAGCGTTAAGGATTTACCGCCGCGCTTGACTTTGTGGGTGAGCAGATCCATCGTCAAATCGCCGACCGTCAAGGTGGTTACGTCACGCTTTTCCTGGGTTCTGCGCAGCAATGCATCGAGTCTGGCGAGCAGCTCGCCAAAGGCAAACGGCTTGACCAGATAATCGTCGCAGCCGGCTTTGAGTCCGCGGATACGCTCTTCGACATCGGACAAAGCGCTCAGGATCAGAATCGGCGTTTTGCAACCGGTCTGGCGCAAGGCTTCGATGATGGCGAGGCCATCGACACCGCCCGGCAGCATGCGATCCATGATGATCACATCGTAATTCTCGCTGGCCGCAAACAACATGCCGTCACGGCCATTTTCTGCATGGTCGATCGTATAGCCCGCCTCCCCGAGGCCGCTTTTTAGAAAACGGGCGACACGTTCGTTGTCCTCAACAATCAATATTTTCATGTTATTTGCGAGACAGCATATTAGGGCGTGTTGACTTAATTTAGGCCAAGCATTCAAACCAGAATGCGCGCTGGCCGCCTGCGAGCGATGTTAGCATGAGGCAACGCCAAATGAAGCGCCAGGGCTGTATGTGCCTTGGCGCTTCATCGGCGTTGCTCTGGCGATTCGTTCTTAACTAGTCGAGTCGTCCTCGAGACCTGGATGGACATAAGCCATTACCGCGTGATCGAGCGATCCGGTCGGCAAGATTTTCTGCAGCTTCACTGACCTGCGGAACGGCGCATCGAAAGTCCAAGTTGCAGATTGCCCGTTGGCAGCAACGAATTGCACTGTTTCGCCCTCTGTCACATTGACGTAACGGGTACCGGCATCGATCTTGACCACGCGGCTGGCAGCCGATGCCGGTGCAGGATCGCCCAACAGGTTCAGGTGGGCGCCACTACCGTTGGCAGCCATTGCGGACAAGCTGGCGCAAGATAAAATAAGTGCAGCGGCGAAAGTGTATTTGGTTTTCATGATTGTTTCCTTTGTTTGAGATGACAGGAAGCATTTTGCGCGCCGAGGGATTAAAGGGAGATGGACAAATTATTAAGAAATCTTAATAAAATCAGCTGCGTTTTATTGCTTCTTTGTTCCTTTATATGGAACGTTGATCTGCATATCAGCACGCTGATATAATGCGGTGTCGATGTCGCCAGGGTCGGGAAGCTTAAAAAAACAAGCTGAAAAATAAGCTGAAGAACAAGCTGAAGATCGGCCGAAAACCGGCTGATTCAACAAACGCCTGAATGGGGGAATTGCGTGCAAGAAGATGACAAACTCGATCTCAAGGATGACACCGCGGACGGTCCCGCGAGTGGCTCGCTGTGGGACATCATCAAGATGTTCGGCTATATCGGTTTGACCAGCTTCGGCGGCGGCCTGTCGGCCTGGATTTATCTCGAAGCGGTCGAGCGGCGGCGCTGGTTGAAGGATGATGAATTTTTCGCCGGCCTGGCGTTGGCCCAGATTCTTCCCGGCCCCAATGTCATCAATCTCTCCATCTTCATCGGCCATCGGCGCAGGGGCGTTATCGGCGCAACGGCGGCATTGTTGAGCCTGCTATTGCCGCCCATGGTGGTGGTGATCGCCCTTGCCATGCTGATCCACCGGATCGGCATTAGTACCGGCGTGCAAAGCGCCCTGCAGGGTATCGCGGCCGGCGCCGTCGGCACCACGCTTTGCGTCGGATACCGCAGTTTGCGCAATGCCATGCGGCGGCACTATTGGCCAATTTTCATCGCCATAGCGACCTTTGTGGGCGCCGGCATTCTGCACATCTCCCTGCTCTATGTCGTGCTGGGCCTGCTGCCGATCTCCTTCGCGCTTTCATGGAATATCGATAAAGATGCCTGAGAATATTTATCTGAAGCTCATCGTGATCTTCGCGCCGCTGTCGCTGCTGTCGTTCGGTGGCGGACAAAGCGTAGTCGCCGATATCAACCGGCAAGTGATCGAACAGCATTGGCTGACGCAAGCGCAGTTCGTTAATCTGTTTGCCATTTCCCGCGCCGCGCCGGGTCCTGGCGCTTTGCTGACAACGCTGATCGGCTGGGATGTTTCGGGGATTCCGGGCGCAATTGTGGCCACCATTGCGCTGTTCGCGCCCTCATCGATATTGGCGATTGCCGCATTCCACTACTGGAGCCGTTTCGGCAAAAGCAAACTGCGCCGCACCCTCGAACGCAGCCTGACGCCGATCGCCGTCGGGCTGATCTGCGCCGGCGCGCTATCCGTTTACCGCTCGTCCACACATACCGTTTCGATACTGGCCATTGTCGTCATTTCGACCGTGGTCATGGTGGCGCGGCCGCGTTCCAGCCCGGTGCTGGTGCTGATGGCGTCCGGGCTGGTCCAGTACTGCTATATAACGGCTGGATTGAGGGTGTAAAGACCGGTCAGGCTGGCCTGCGCCAGAATATGCCCCTGCATGGCGGCAAGCACTTGCGGCCGCGTGAAGTTTCCGTCGACCGGAAGCTGCGCCAGATCGAGCGCATAAACCGTAAACACATAGTGATGCATCAATGCATCGTTCCATGGCGGGCAAGGGCCGTCGTAACCGAAATAATCGCCACCCATATCGGCATCGCCGGCGAACCAATCGGTATAGCCGTTCAAGCCATGACGCGCCGGCGGTAGTGGATTTTTAAGGATTTGCGGCCCGCTCTTGCCGCGCGGCGTGACGCCATCGGCAAACTGACCGGCTGCAATACTTGTTGTTGCGGCGGGTAAATCCACCAGCAGCCAATGACAGAAATCGACCCGCGGCAAACTCGCCGGCACCGTCTTGCCTTTCTGATTGACATCGTCGCCTACCGAGGGCACATCCGGATCGTTGCAAATGATCACCAGCGACTTGACGCCGGCCGGCACATCGCGCCAGGCCAGATGCGGATTGCGATTGGTCGACAAGGCGACTTGCGCGACGGGATCGATTTTGCCGAATGCGAATGGCTCGGGAATGACGCCGCCGTCCTGAAATGAATCGCTGTAGAGTTGCATGGAAGCTCCTTGAAAACAAAATGGGAAAGCTAAGCTACCAAGCTTAACTGCTTTTCCCAATGCTTGTGCGAGCCGCCGCAGATGCCTGCGTCCAGTAGGTCATGCAAGCCTTCTGTGCGCCTTTTTATGTGAGCCTTATGCGCTTATGTGAGCGTGCTTATGCGAGCTCAGGTGAGTGTTATGCGCGCAAATTTACGTTTGCCCACTTGCAGCACAAACGTACCGGCATCCACTTTCAGGCCCTTGTCGCTGATTACCGTGCCGTCGATACGCACGCCGCTCTGCTCGACCATGCGCAGGGCTTCCGAAGCCGATGCGCATAAATTGGCCTGCTTGAGCAACTGGCCGATGCCCAGCGGCGCGCCGCTCAATGCCAGCTCGGCGATATCGTCCGGAATACCGCCCTTGGAACGATTGACGAAATCGGCCAGCGCATCTTCGGCGGCCTGCTTCGAATGAAACCGGGTCACGATTTCCTGCGCCAGCGCGACCTTGATATCGCGCGGATTTTTACCGGCGGCAACCTCGGCCTTGAAGCCGGCGATCGCTGCCAGCGACTGCCATGACAGCAGCTCGTAATAACGCCACATCATCGGGTCCGAGATGCTCATCAGCTTCGCGAACATGGTGTTGCCGGGTTCCGTAATGCCGATGTAATTACCCTTGGATTTGGACATCTTTTCAACGCCGTCCAGACCTTCCAGCAAAGGCATGGTCAGAATGCACTGCGGCTCCTGGCCATAGTCTTTCTGCAATTCGCGGCCGACCAGCAAATTGAATTTCTGATCGGTGCCGCCCAGCTCCAGATCGGCGTGCAGCGCAACCGAATCGTAACCCTGCATCAGCGGATATAAAAATTCATGCACTGAAATCGGCGTGCCGTCCTTATAGCGTTTGGTGAAATCGTCGCGCTCCATCATGCGCGCCACCGTATAACGCGACGCCAACTGGATCATCCCGCGCGCGCCCAGTTGATCGCACCATTCCGCGTTATGGCGAATTTCCGTTTTCGCCGCATCCAGCACCAGGCTGGCCTGCGCGAAATAGGTTTTGGCATTGATATCGATCTGCTCTTTGGTCAGCGGCGGGCGGGTCGCGTTGCGCCCGGATGGATCGCCGATCATCGATGTGAAATCGCCGATCAGAAAAATCACCTGATGCCCCAGGTCCTGCAATTGGCGCAGCTTGTTGAGCACCACGGTATGCCCCAGATGCAAATCAGGCGCGGTCGGATCCAGCCCGAGCTTGATGCGCAAGGGCTTGCCGGTCTGCTCGGAGCGCACCAGCTTTTGCGTAAATTCGGCTTCGATCAACAGCTCGTCGACACCGCGTTTGGTGACGGCCAGCGCGTGCCGAACCTGATCGGACAATGCTGCAGAAGATGTAACAGCGGAGGCAGCATTGGATTGTAATTCTGAGGTCATCGATATAACTAAAAAATTGGTTCGTGTAGAAATTCGGGGAAGATGGTTTTGCTATAATGCCTGATCGTTTTTTCTGCGTCCGAAGTTCCGGTGCGCTGTGATGTTCAGTGTTATTGACTAGCTGTTTTTGACTAGCGTATCAGAGCGGTATTTCAATGCAATTTCCCAGCACAGTATGCAACACATCTGGCACACCTCTTGCATGCATTCACCCGCACGTATTCACACCGCCGGTTTCACAACTGGCAAATTTTAACTTATTGCATGTTACTTAAAGATAAATTCCTCAGTATTCTTCGGCAATGCATTGTTTTGCGACAAATTCTGCAGGAAGCTTTACACCGTGCTGCACAGCGTGCTTTAAAACCTGCTTTACAGCGTGTCTTACAACATGCTTCACAACGATTCTCACCCGGCCTTTCGCCCCGTCTCTCCCAATTACTGCAATTACTCGCCGGCACTACGCGCAAAACCAGAATTATCTCGGCAGCAGCCCTGTTTTTTGCCGCCTGTGCATTCGGTGCGGCGGGCATGGCGCCCGATCTGCCGGACAGGCCCGATCTGCCGATTCGTTCGGTACAGCTCAATCTGAACCTGCCCGACCTGTCGCAGCAAGTCGAACAACTGGCCGATCAGGAACAATATTATTCCAGCGAAGAACGGGTGCGTTCCGGCGACACGCTTGCCGCACTGCTGACCCGGCTGGGCGTGGATGACGACACGGCTGCCGGCTTCATCAAATCGGATACGCTGGCCCATACCGTCATGCAATTGCATCCCGGCAAGCGCTTGCGGGCGCAGACTACCGCCCAAGGCGAATTATTGCAATTGAGCACCACGATCGCCGACGGCGATTCGATCAAGAATCTGCTGATCACACGCGAGGGCAACCGCTTTAAATCATTCGAAATGCCCGCCACGCTGGAGCGCCGCATCGAAATGCGCTCGGGCGAAATCCATTCGTCGCTGTTTGCCGCCACGGACGCGGCGCAGATTCCCGACGCCATCGCATCGCAAATGGTCGACATGTTCTCAACCGAGGTCAACTTCGCTTCCGATCTGCGCCGCGGCGACCATTTCAATGTGGTCTACGAAACATTCTGGCATAACGGCGAACCGGTACGCACCGGACGCGTACTGGCCGGCGAATTCACCAATGACGGCGAGACCTATCAAGCGATCTGGTTCGACGATCCGAATAGCCCGCAAGGCGGCAGTTATTACACGCCCGATGGCAAATCGCTGAAGAAAGCCTTCCTCAAATCGCCGCTGGCGTTCACCCGTATTTCGTCCGGCTTCTCGATGCGCATGCATCCGATTCTGGGGATCTGGAAACAGCACAAGGGCGTCGATTTCGCCGCGCCGACCGGCACGCCGATCCATGCTTCCGGCGATGGCGTAATCGATTTCGTCGGCACCCAGACCGGCTACGGCAACGTGGTCGGCATCCAACACTGGGATCATTATTCGACGCTGTACGGCCACATGAGCCGGTTTGCCGCCGGCTTGCACAAGGGTGAAAAAGTCACCCAGGGCGAAGTGATCGGCTATGTCGGCCAGACCGGCTGGGCCACCGGGCCTCACGTACATTATGAATTCCGCATCAACAATGTACCGCGCGATCCGATGTCGATCGCCGTCCCGAATGCGCAACCGCTGGTAGCGGCGCAATTGCAACATTTCCGTGTAGTATCGACCGATATGAGCCGCCGCCTGGCCTTACTCGGCGTACCGGACGGCAGCACCAAACTGGCTAGCAAATAAAACATGAACACTGAAACCGCCATCGATACGCTGTATATCGGACTGATGTCCGGCACCAGCCTCGATGGCGTCGATGGCGTGCTGGCCGCCTTTCCATCGCAAGGCGGCCGGGCGATAACGACGCTGGCCACGGCCTACATGCCATTCGACCTTACGCTGCGCGATGCATTGATGGCGCTGCAAGCTAGCGGCCCCGACGAAATTCATCGCGAAGCGCTGGCTGCTGCGCAACTGGCCAAGCACTACGCCGCATGCGTGGCGCAATTACGGCCAAACAGCAAGGGCGCGCACATCGCCGCCATCGGCGTGCACGGCCAAACCATCCGCCATCGGCCCGAACTGGGCTACACCCGCCAAACCAATCATCCCGCCCTGCTCGCCGAACTGAGCGGCATCGATGTGATCACCGATTTCCGCAGCCGCGATGTCGCCGCCGGCGGCCAGGGTGCGCCGCTGGTACCGGCATTTCATCAAGCCATTTTCGGCACGCCGGAACAAACCCGCGTCGTCGTCAATATCGGCGGTATCGGCAATATCAGCATTCTGCCGGCCAGCGATGAAGCCGGCAGCGAACATGGCGCGGGGCAGCAGGCGCAACAAGCACATACTGGCGGCTTCGACACCGGTCCCGGCAATGCGCTGATGGATGCCTGGTGCGCGCGTCATCTGAACCAGCCCTATGACGACAACGGCGCCTGGGCGGCCAGCGGCGCCATTCGCCAGGATTTACTCAACGCCTTATCGGACGAGGCTTTCTTCAAGCAGGCTGCGCCAAAAAGCACCGGCCGCGATTTATTCCACATGCAATGGCTGGAACAAAAACTCGCGCCTTTCGGCGCAGTGCCGGCCGCCGATGTGCAAGCAACACTGACCGCCCTCACCGCCGGCAGCATTGCGCAAGCCATTACCGATTACGCCGCCGATGCGGCCGAGGTCTATGTCTGCGGCGGCGGCGCGTACAACGGCTATCTGATGCAACTGCTGACGCAGGCTTTGGCAGCCATGTCGACATCGACCAAACCGCCCGGCGTGCAATCCACCGCAGCATTGGGCGTGGCGCCCAATCAGGTTGAAGCCCTGGCCTTTGCGTGGCTGGCGCAACGTTTTACACAGCGTCTGCCGGGCAATGTCCCGGCGGTCACCGGCGCAGCGGGGCTGCGTGTGCTGGGGGCGCTTTATCCGGCTTGATGGTGAACCGCAAAAATCTGGGTACTTTTAAAATCCTTTAAGTTTTACCTGTTGCGATGCCCCTCCCTTCGACAGGCTCAAGCAATACGACAATACGCACCACCCGGCAATAACGCGACCCTTCCCTCCAATTCCAGCATCAATAATTCACCCTGCAGCGATGCCGTGCTCCGTCCGCTGCACAGGGCCAGCGCATCCAGCGTGATCGGGTCGTATCCCATGTGCTTCAATAAGGCGCCAGTAATGGCCCCCGGTTCCGGCGCCGGAGCGACTGCAGCGCCGATCCCGGCCCCCTTGCCGTGGCCGTAATCCGCCAATTCTTCCAGCACATCCTGCACCGACTCGACCAGCTTGGCGCCCTGCTTGATCAATGCGTGACACCCTTTGGACATCGGCGAATGAATCGACCCCGGAATCGCCAGCACATCGCGGCCCTGATCGGCCGCCACCCGCGCGGTGATTAGCGAACCGGAGCGCAATGCCGCTTCCACCACCAGCACCGCACCGGCCAGCCCGGAAATGAGACGATTGCGGCGTGGGAAATTGACCGCCAGCGGCGGCATGCCGAGCGAATATTCACTGACGATGCAGCCCCGCCGGGCAATTCTCTCGGCCAGCGTTCGGTTACGCCACGGATACACCTGATCGATACCGGTGCCGATCACAGCCACAGTCGATCCACACCCGCGCAAGCCGCCCTCGTGCGCGGCGCTATCGATGCCCAGCGCCATGCCGGAAACAATGGTCTGCCCGGCGCGGCTCAAAGCCTCTGAAAACTGTTCCGCATGCAGCAAACCCTGACGGCTCGCATTCCGACTGCCCACCACGGCTACCGCCGGCTGCTTGAGCAATGCGGGCTGCCCAATCGCATACAGCAGCAACGGCGGGTCCGCAATCGTCAACAATGCCGGCGGATAAGCAGCATCGGCCAATGTCAGCAAATGGTGCGCCTTTCCCGGCTCTGCCAGCCAGGTCGAAGTCCGCTCGATCAGCGCCAGCGTGGCCGCCGTCGGCGCGGCCAGTAAAGCATCCACATGGCGCGCTGATAGCACCTCCAGCAAGGCCGAGCGGGAGGCCGCAAAGATATGCTGCGGCAGCCCGAATCGCGCCAGCAACTTGCGCGCGCCCGCGGCGCCGGGGCCGCCTCTTGCATGCGCCAGCCGAATCCACGCGCCGACCGCCGCGAGATCGTCACCCTTACCTGTGATAAAATTTTTCATGTTTGCCGCCTCAGTTCGTGAATAGATGAAAGAAATGTCATCGCACATGAACCTGGCAAACCGCGGGGGACACAATATCTGCAGTGATGACTATATTTAGAACTCATTTCATAAATAGGCAAAAGTGTGAATGAGGCTATTTATGAAATGAGTTCTAATGCAAATGGCGCAAGCTCAGCCGTTCCTCCGGCTTTTTTCCATTCTGCACCGCCGACATGCTATCGATTTTTCCAAAAACTTGAACTGGCAAAACCCGGCCGTATCTTATAAATGACTGTTGTTTAACTGAAGACGCATGGCCCTACTATCTATCCTCCGCTATCCCGATCCACGCTTGCATAAAGTGGCCAAACCGGTCACCGCATTCGATGCGCGCCTCAAACAATTAATCGCCGACATGGCCGAAACCATGTACGCCGCACCGGGTATCGGCTTGGCCGCATCGCAGGTCGATGTCCATCAGCAGCTGCTGATATTGGATATATCCGAAACCACCAAGGAGCTGCAGGTATTCATCAATCCTGAAATCATCTGGGCCAGCGAAGAAAAGAAGATCTACGACGAAGGCTGCCTGTCGGTGCCCGGGGTCTATGACGGCGTGGAACGTCCGGCGCGCATCAAGGCACGCGCGGTCGATGCCGATGGCAAATCGTTTGAAGTGGAAGCCGACGGTTTGCTGGCGGTCTGTCTCCAGCACGAAATGGATCACCTGAAAGGCAAAGTATTCGTCGAATATCTGTCGCCGCTCAAGCGCAACCGGATCCGGACCAAAATGCTCAAAGAAGAACGCGACTTGAAACGCGGTTAGAAAAATGCGCCGCAGGACCGGGCGCTAATGCTGTTCAGTGAAGGCGCCGTCAGGTGCGGTGTGGCGCGATGTTGTGTGGAGTGAGGTAAAGAAGGGAGGTGGCCGCAGGCCGCCGGAATGACACGAACGGAACACAACATCGCGTCACACCGCACCTGACGGCGGCATCACCGCCCCGCCCAGCATATTTTACAAAAATCGTCCCAGCAAAAAAGCCACCGTAGACAATAAAATTGTCGAAGCAAACGGCAGCGAAAAATGGCGGCCGAACAACGTGAAACGCACATCGCCCGGCAAGCGCCCGACCCCCAATTTTTCCAGCCAGGGCAGCAACTGGGAAAAAATCACCAGCGCCAGAAAAATCACCAATACCCAGCGAATCATTTTTATCCTTTAAAGGCGATAACTACGGTCATGCTGCAACAGACGTTCAGGCCATTGGACCCGATGTCCTACCGCCAGCACCTTGAATAACTCCCCCATCTCCGCCGGCGAAATCAGCTTTTGCACCGCATTGGCCTGCGGCAGATACTGCGCCGGCAGCGAAGGCGGCGTGCGCAACAGCAAATCGCCGATACCGGCCCCCAGCAAAAATCCGGCCTGACTGGCATACCCCAGCAAATCCAACCCGCCATCCACTGCTGCCTGCGCCATGGCCGTGAAATCCACATGCGCGGTCACATCCTGCAAGCCCGGCAAATAAAAAGGATCGGGATGCGCGTGATGCCGATAATGGCACATCAACGTGCCCTGCGAACGTTGCCCGAGATAATACTCATGCCCCGGAAAGCCGTAATCGATCAACAGCGCGAGCGCGCCGCCATCCGCGCCCAGCAACATCGCCGCCAGCGAGCGCATGAAAGCCGCGGCGACCGGATGCACTTCAGTCAAATAGCCGATCGGCAAATCGTCTGCATCGGGAATCTGAGCGATCAGCGACGACGCGCAAGGACGGTCGGCAAATTCAAAGACAACGCCACGTCCATCATCATCACCATCGGCACCCATACCGGCATCCGCGCCAGCGCCGACGCAAACAACCCCGCGCTCACGCCAGCCATCGGCCCCTTTTACGACCAGCGACACCGGCATCGCATCGAGCACTTCATTGCCGATCACCACGCCGGAAAAATGCGCCGGCCAGCGATCAAGCCACTGCACATTCGGAAAAGCCGCCAGCGTTTGTTGTTGCCTGGCACGCAATTGCGGCGACACTTCGATGATCAGATAGCGCTGCAGCGGCACCCCCGCAGCGTTCAATTCGGTCAGAATATCGTAGGCCAGCTTGCCGCTGCCGGCGCCGAACTCAAGAATGGCCGGTGCGCTCTGGGCGAACATCTCGCTGGCCAGCCGGGCCAGCGTTGCGCCAAAAAGCGGCGAAAGTTCCGGCGCGGTTGTAAAATCACCGTCTTTACCCAGTTTTGCCGCTCCGCCGCTGTAATAACCGAAATGCGGCGCGTACAGCACCAACTCCATGTAACGTGCAAACGAAATCCATCCCTGTTGGCGACGGATTTCATCGACAATCAGGCGTTGCAGGGAACGGGAGGCGGCGAGCGCGTCGCCGGAGGGAGTAGGCAGTTGCAGTTGCATCGCCGTATTGTATTGGAAACCATGAATCCCGATCCAGAAAAAGTCGCACCAAAAGTCGCACTGGTCACCGGCGCCGCCAAACGCATCGGGCGCGTGATCGCACTCGCGCTGGCGCGCCAAGGCTGGGATATTGCCTTGCACTATCGCCATTCCGGGCCGGAAGCGCAGGCGACCGTGCGCGAGATCGAGGCCCTGGGCCGGCGCGCGCTGGCAATCCAAGCCGATCTGGCCGATCCGAATCAGCTACCCGGCTTGCTGCAACGCGCCACCGCACTGGGGCCGGTTAGCTGCCTGGTCAACAATGCGTCGATGTTCGAACACGATACCGCCGCCACTTTCAACGGCGCCCTGCTGGACGCCCATATGCATACCAATCTGGCCGCGCCGCTGATACTGGCGCAAGCCTTGCATGCGGCCACGCCGGACGGCGCACAAGCGGTGGTCATCAATTTGCTGGACCAGAAACTGTTTAATCTGAATCCCGATTTCCTGTCCTACACACTGTCGAAAGCCGCCCTGCATACTGCCACCACCATGCTGGCGCAGGCACTGGCGCCGAAACTGCGCGTGGTCGGCATCGCGCCCGGCCTGACCATGCCGTCCGGCGATCAAAGCAGCACCGGTTTTAACAATGCCCACGGCGTAACGCCGCTCGGAAAATCCAGCATGCCGGAGGACATCGCAGCAGCAGTCTGTTACCTCGCCGCTGCCGGCGCCATCACCGGCGCCACCCTGGTGGTGGACGGCGGCCAGCATCTGATTCCGCTGCCGCGCGATGTGATGTTTCTTGCAAAATAACGCACCCTAACGCAAACCCAACGCACCTCATTACCGCGCCATTATTACCTTGTTACTAATTAACCAATTTTTTTACTGACCCTTCTATGCTGCCCTCCCTCTCCTACGCCGGTCTGAACGATTGCCGCCGACTGTTTTTGCGCGATTACGAAGTCCTGATCAATATCGGCGTGCACGAATTCGAAAAGAAAGGCGAGCAACGCATTCTGATCAATGTCGATCTATTTATCCCACTGGTCTTATCGACGCCGAAAGAAGATTCGCTCGATGAAGTGGTGGATTACGATTTCATCCGCAGCACGATTGCCAAGCGCATGGCGCAAGGCCATATTCATTTGCAGGAAACCTTATGCGACGATGTCGTCAAGGCGATGCTGGCGCATCCGAAAGTACGCGCAGTACGGGTTTCCACTGAAAAGCCCGACGTCTATCCCGATTGCGCCTCGGTCGGCGTCGAAGTATTCCGTGTAAAAGAGGGGATGTAAATGTCGAGCGCTCTGATCGAAAACGACGCAACGTCGGCTGCCGCCGCCTCTGCCGCGCATAGCCATATCCATAGCCACAGCCACAAGCAGATGGAAAAGATCGCACACGAAAACAACAAGCTGCACAAACGCCTGTGCCGGCTGGTCGGCCAAGCCATCGGCGATTACAACATGATCGAAAATGGCGACAAGGTAATGGTCTGCCTGTCCGGCGGCAAAGACAGCTACGCCCTGCTCGACATCCTGCTGACACTGCGCGAACGGGCCCCGATCGATTTCGACATCGTGGCCGTCAATCTGGACCAGAAGCAACCCAATTTCCCGGCCCACATCCTGCCGGCGTATCTGGACAAACTCGGCGTCGCCTATCACATTGAAAACCAGGACACCTACAGCATCGTCAAACGGGTAGTGGAAGAAGGCAAAACCACCTGCGCACTCTGCTCGCGGCTGCGGCGCGGCATTTTGTATCGTGTCGCCGGCGAGCTGGGCGCAACAAAAATAGCGCTGGGCCATCATCGCGACGACATCATGGAAACTTTTTTCCTGAATATGTTTTTTGGCGGCAAGCTCAAAAGCATGCCGCCGAAACTGCAATCCGACGATGGCAAGCAAATCGTGATCCGGCCGTTATCCTACGTCAAAGAAGCCGATCTGATCCGCTACGCCGAAGTCAAACAATTCCCGATCATCCCTTGCGACCTGTGCGGCAGCCAGGAAAATCTGCAACGCAAACAAATCAAAAACATGCTGCGCGAGTGGGAGAAAACGCATACAGGCCGCGTCGACAACATCTTTGCATCCTTATCCACTGTCGCGCCCTCGCACCTGATGGATCGCAATCTATTCGACTTTGCCGGGCTGAAAGCCAGCGGACAGCCCGATCCGAACGGCGATATTGCGTTCGACGACGAACCCTGCGCGACCACGGCCGCAACGCCGGGCACGATCACCTTGCATCCCCTGCCGGACTATGACGGATGATTCAACAGTGGAGGCGCATCCAGGCCGCCGCCGAATGAATTTCGTCGATAATGCGCGGAATGGATGATAAAAACCCTCTTGATTCGCGCTTCAATATGATTGGCCCCATGTTTTAATTTGACTATCAATTTATTAACAGTCAGTCATCCACCCGCTCGGATGACCCACAAAAATTAAAATATGTTAGTCGTGAATCGCTCAATCGCACCAGGGCCTGCCGACACAGCGGCATTCAGCCTCCTATCCGACTATCGCCGCGCCGCCGCACCGAAAGCGTGCTCATGAGCAATCAGTTCTGGCGCGGTAAAAAAGTCTTTATTACAGGGCATACCGGCTTCAAAGGCAGCTGGCTGACGCTATGCCTGAGCCGCATGGGTGCTGAGCTGCACGGCTATTCGCTGGCGCCGCCGACCCAGCCGAATATGTTCGAACTGGCGCATTTGAAAAGCGCCATTCATACCACCATCGGCGATATACGCGACCAGAAAGCCCTGACCGAAGCGATGATGAAGGCGCGGCCGGAAATCGTTTTCCACATGGCTGCACAACCGCTGGTGCGCCAATCCTATGCGAATCCGGCCGATACTTTCTCCACCAATGTAATGGGCACCGTGAACCTGCTGGAAGCTGTTCGCGCGGTGCCGGATATACGCTCGGTGACCGTGGTGACCAGCGACAAATGCTATGAAAACCGGGGATGGCTGTGGGGCTATCGCGAAGACAACCCCATGGGCGGACATGATCCGTACAGCGCCAGCAAAGGCGCTGCCGAACTGGTAACCGCCTCCTATCAGCGTTCATTTTTCAACGGCAGCGGCGACAACCAGACTGCCGTGGCCAGCGTGCGCGCCGGCAATGTGGTTGGCGGCGGCGACTTTGCGTCCAACCGGCTGGTGCCGGACATTATCCGCGCCCTGATCGACGACGAGCCCGTCACGATACGCAATCCGAACGCCGTGCGTCCTTGGCAATTCGTGCTCGAACCCTTGCACGGCTATATGAACATCGCGCAAAATTTGTACGAATTCGGACAGGATTATGCCGAAGGCTGGAACTTCGGCCCAACCGAAACCGATACACAAACCGTGGCGCAAATTTGCGCCACGCTGAACCATTTTCTGCAGAAGTACGACGTCGGCACGGTTGAAATTAATCTGGAAAGATCGCCGCCCCAGCTGCATGAAGCGGCGATGCTGCGGCTGGATATATCAAAGGCCCGGCAGCGGCTGGATTGGATACCGAAAATGGAGCTCTATACAGCTCTGGAATTGACTGCCGATTGGTATGCGACGTATTTGCGGCAGGGCGATCTACGCGCCCGCAGCGAAGCACATATTGAATTCTTTCAGAAAATGGTGTGAAGACTCCGTGGAGAGTTTCGATTGAAAATCCTGCTAACCGGCCAAAGCGGCCAAATCGGTGGTGAGCTGGCGCTGAGTCTGCGCAGATTGGGGGAAGTGATTTCCTTCCCGCGTACCACAATGGATTTATCCGATCCCGATCAGGTGCGCGATGTCATTCGCGCAGTCAAGCCGGATCTGATCGTTAATCCTGCCGCATACACCGCCGTGGTCAAGGCCGAATCGGAAGCGGCGCTGGCCATGCTGATCAATGGCGAAGCGCCCGGTGTGATAGCGCAGGAAGCCCAGCGGCTGGGTGCGGCGATCATCCATTACTCAACCGATTATGTATTCGACGGCACGCAAACGCAGCCCTATGACGAAGCAGCGCCAACCAATCCGCTGAATGTTTACGGCAAAAGCAAACTGGCCGGGGAACTAGCGATCGCCAAGCATTGCGAAGCGTACTGGATATTGCGCACCAGCTGGGTCTATAATGCCCATGGCAACAACTTTATGAAAACCGTCATACGCATGGCGCAGGAGCAAGCGCAGTTCACCATGACTGCCGATCAATTCGGCGCCCCGACCTGGGCCAAAACGATCAGCCGCGTGACGCACGAATTGCTTGCCGACAGCAAAGGCAACGCCTCCGAGGCCTTGGGCCGCATCCGCGCGACAACCGGCATTTATCATCTTACCGCTGGCGGAGAAACCTCCTGGTACGAATATGCATCGTTCATCGTCGATCATCTGCGCGCCCGCGGCGTGCCGACCAGAATAGCCGGCAGTGCAGCGATCACACCGATCCCGACCGCACCTGTGTTGCCGAACAGACCGAAGAGCTCGCGTCTTGCACTTGCCAAGCTTGAGTCGACTTTCAAATTGCATCTGCCGCATTGGCGTTCCGATGCGACGAAATGCCTGGATGAAATCATCGACAATTCTGCGCAGATCCGGCCCCTTTAATTGCTAGGGACATATAGTTTCGCATCGTTCTTGGTAATCAAATTGAGCTGTCCGAAAAAATGCTCATACCCGCCGCTCTGCCAGTTCTGCGCCTTGAGATATTTAAGCAATAGATAGCTGCCCAGACGCTCGGCGCAAAATGCCCATGCACGCGTCTGATAGCCTTCGCGTTGCACCGGATAACGGTGAACGCAGGCCCATATCACCGACTCAATCGCACTAACCGTGGCGAGCCAGAAATCCGCCGGGAAAACACCCAGCTCGATGCCGCCCATCAAAAACACTTTTTCATCGAAAAACGACGCTACTTCGGTATTTTCAAGAACACCCAGCTCGACCGCCTCCGACGTGAATCGCAAAAGATCTTCCACATGATGCGCCTGCGAATAGTGCAATAAATAACCGGCGCTTTCTTCGTTCACAATAAAGCCGCAGGTCTGCCCGATTAAAAATTCCTGGTCGCCCGGCGCCATCATGCTGGCTATGCTTTCCTTCTCGAAATCCGCATCGGATACAACATCCATCATCCAGTTGTCTTCGGCAGGGATGCCGCTGATGCGATGACGCGACACAAACTTCCGGTACATGCAAACACCGATGCGCTTAACCTCGGGATGGTGCTTGAGAATATAATTTTTTAGCGCAAAATTACCGACTTGGCCGCCTACGATCGGATGATAGGGCTCCCATTCCGGCGCCCACTCCCGTAAATTCAGACGATCCGGTCCTTGCGATTGACCCAGATAAACCGGCAACACGAAATCCGGAAATTCGATCGGCAGCGGGACGTGCGTGATACAGCCGTAAATCAGATCAGTCTGGGGGCGTGCCGTAAAACGCCCGCTATCGGCGCGGCTTCCAAAACGCGGTTCGCACGCCTGCAATATCTTGTCCCTCAGCGTAAAAAATCTGGTCAAGTGCTGCCGATCCTCCGTACCCCGAAACGCCTGCTTTGACGCATCCAGCAGCAGCATGCCATCCCAATATCGCAAATATGCACTGTTACTGCATGGCATTTGCGTGATATCGAATGGCGCTATTGTCAGCTCCCTGTCCAAGGCAAGCACCAACGAGGCCATCCGTTCGGTGAGGGCCTGCTTCATGGCCGGCAGCGCGGCATCCCCCGACGAGGCATTAAGCTTTGATGCAAGAGGATCGGCTGCAGGGTCGGCTGCACTCTCGGCAATGTCGAATATTTTTTCCGTCAAACCAAACCAGGTCCGCCAGAAAACCGGCTTGGCAACCACGTAATTCGAATGCGCCGTATCGCCAAAATCGGTAACCAGATCATCCAGCGAAACGGCCAGCTCAATCGATCCCAGATAGGCTTGCGTTGCCGCAGCCATGCCTGGAAAAACCAACTCGCCTTGCTCGAAAACATTCGTAAAGCAAGCGGAATCCTGAATGAAGGGGAAAAAGGTGTAAACATCGCGCCCTGGATTTTGGTCGATAAACGCACTGACTGCATCGGATGCAAGACCGGTCTTTTCAAAGAAATCGGACGAGAAAAAACCGTACAGCGACTCTTCGTCGAACGCATTCTCATTGCCAAGGAAATAAGCGCGTATCGTCGGATAATCGCCCCAGCCGGCCGGCGCGTTCTCGACACACGCCAAACCGGTGTAACCGGAATCGGTCGCGGCCGCAGCCGCAGCCGATGATGTGCCGGCCTTATCGGGATTGATTTGGAAAATAGTCATTTTCATGTGCGCACCGTGTTTCTTTTACAAACCGACAGATCAATGAATTGCAGCGAAAATCGCAGCGAACCTGCGCTTTACCATATCCGCATTTCCGGGACCGCTATGACGAACTGCCCGCCCCATTCGCGAATACACGACAATTGCGCTTCGACTTCGTCTTTCAGATTCCACGGCAGTATCACCACATAATCCGGTTTTTCCGCAATCAGTTCCTGCGGCGACACGATGGGAATATGACTGCCCGGCATATATTTCGACTGCTTGGATGCGGCAGCATCGGCCACCAATGTCAGCAGATCGGCGTGCACGCCGGAATAATTGAGCAAGGTATTACCCTTCGCAGCGGCGCCATATGCCATCACCTTTTTCCCGGCGCGTTTCTGTTGCACCAGGAAATGCAGCAGGTCCGTCTTGATCGTTTCCGCTTTGATCTGAAAGCCCCGATACGTGTGAATATCCTGCAAGCCGAAATCATGCTCTTGTGCGCGCATTTTTTCCACCGCGGCTGCCATGGCGAACTTTGCCTCCTGGCGGCAAGCGTAGACCCGCAAGCTGCCGCCGTGCGTAGACAAGGCTTCGACGTCATACACCCGCAGGCCTTGGGCCCGCATCATCGTCTCGACAGAGCCCAGCGCAAGATAGGAAAAATGCTCGTGATAGATCGTATCGAACTGCGAAAATTTCATCAGATTCAGCAGATGCGGAAATTCGATCGTCACCGACCCTTCCGGCGCCAGCAGCGCGGCAATACCGCCGAGAAAATCATTGATGTCCGGCACATGCGCAAGCACATTATTGGCAATCATTAAATCCGCCGCGCCGTCACGCGCCAACAGCATCAACGCCAGCCGCACGCCGAAGAATTCTTCGACCACGGAGATCCCTTTGGCTCTTGCTGCATCTGCCGTGCTTCGGGTCGGTTCGATACCCAGGTTTGGAATGCCCCGTTGCTGCATGTATTGCAACAAGTAGCCGTCGTTTGCCGCCAATTCGACCACCTTCGAATTGCCATCCAGACCCAGACGCTTAACGATCATGTCTACATAGCTGGCGGCATGCGCCAGCCAGGTGCTCGACGTCGATGAAAAATAGGCGTATTCGGTATCGAACAACTGCTCATGATGCGCATAATCTTCGGTCTGCACCAACCAGCATGAACGGCATACCATGACTCGCAACGGATAGTAGGTTTCCGGACGGATCAAATCTTCCCGGCGGAGATAGGCATTGGATGGCGGCGAAAAACCGAGGTCGACAAATGTGTCGATCAATTCTGTCGAACAATGACGGCACTTCATATTTTTATCCCACAAAAATCAGCTGGCAACAATGGATGCTGCAAATCGCGAGGCGACAAATGTTGCGGCGGTAACGGCCAGATAATACCGATGCGCGGATCATCGAAGCGCAATGCCCCTTCGGACGCCGGCGTGTAAAGCGCCGTGTGCAAATAGAGCAGTTGAACATCATCGCTCAGTGTCTGAAACCCGTGCGCGCATCCTTCCGGAATCAGCACTGCGCGATCGTCGCCGGCTTCCAGCGCAAAGCCGCGCCACGCCATAAAGGTCGGCGATGCCTGGCGCAGATCGACGACGACATCGAAGATTTTTCCAGACAGGCAGCGGATCAGTTTTTTTTCCGCATGCGGCGGATGCTGAAAATGCATACCGCGCACAGTACCCCGGTGGAGCGTATGCGAATGATTGATCTGGCGGATAGCGGCGCCTTGCAGTTCGGCGTCCAGTTCCTGATCGCAAAACCAGCGCGCGAATCCGCCCCGCTCGTCGAGCCTGCGGTCGGCTTGCACGATCGACACGCCGGAAATATCGGAGGCAATGATTTGCATTTTTATTGCATCCGTCTCAGTCCCATTTCTTCCACGATGCGCCGCCCTGATCCCATAACTGATTCAACTGCACTTTGTCGCGCAGCGTATCCATGCATTTCCAGAAACCTGAATGCGGACAATTCAACAGCAGTCCATCGCGCGCGATATTTTCCAGCGGCCCGCGCTCAAAGATAGTCGCTTCGCCTTCCAGAAGGTAATCGAACACTTTCGAGCGGCATACCATGAAGCCGCCGTTGATCCATCCCAAGTCGCCCGGCGGCTTTTCCTTGAAGGCATGAATGAAACCGTTTTCGTCAGCATTCACCATACCGAAACGCGGCTCCGGCTGCACCGTCGTCATGGTCACCAGCGCCCGGTGTTTGTCGTGATGACGGACCAGTGCGCCGATATCGACATCGGACACGCCGTCGCCATACGTCAGCATGAAATCTTCATCGCCCAAATAATCGCGCGCGGCCAATAGCCGGCCGCCGGTCTGGCTATGCAAACCGGTTTCCAGCAATGTGACTTTCCATGGTTCGGATTTATTGCGGTGAACCTCGACGCTGTTATTGGCCAAGTCGATGGTGACGTCACCCTGATGCAAAAAGTAATTGGCGAAATACTCTTTAATCAAATATCCCTTGTAACCGAGCAGGATCACGAATTCATTAAAGCCGAAATGCGAATAACTTTTCATGATGTGCCACAAAATCGGCTTGCCGCCGATTTCGACCATCGGTTTCGGCCGCACGTCGGTTTCTTCACCCAAACGCGTACCCATACCACCTGCAAGAATGACGACTTTCACACAAATCCCCTAAGGCTTGAGGTCCATTTGGGCGATTTCGTGCAATGCACGCCTGTACGCCTGTACGCCCGTCGGACCGTCATAATATTTGTCTGCAACCCGCGACCGGCCATCCGGCTGCGCGATGTTCTCCAGCCTGACAGCGTACCGACCAAATGGCATTCCGATTCGCCGAAAACCGGCTCATCTCGGCGCCTGTTCCTCCGATGACGCCCCCCATATCGATGCTTTAATCCGTATTGGCCCTCAGTCCCTCTTGTCAATCATGCGCATCGATCAAAAACCGCCTGGCGTTCCGAACACCACGAACGCCAACTCCGCGAACCGGTTAGCCGAATTTCACGCGCCGCTCCCGGCCGTCGCACCAACCAGAAAACGCATTCTGGTGTACACGATTGAGTCGACATGGAGCCCTTGCCCGCAAATTCGCCTGATACGGCCGTTCGCGCATCTGGCCGAGCGCTGGGAACTGGTCTGGGGAATCAACAATGGCGTGGTGGATACCGATGCGATGCACAGCGCCGATCTGATCATTTTTCACCGCTTTACGCCGGGATTGATGTCGATCGCGACGATGCAGGCCATTTTCGCGTCCGGCAAGCCGATCGTCTACGAATCCGACGACCTGCTCAATGAAATACCGCACGATCATCCGGAAGCCGCGATGGGCGCTGGCTGGAAGGAAGGCATCGAATATGCCGCACGGCATGCCAAGGCAATCGTGGTGTCGACCCAGTTCCTGGCGGGAAAATACCGCAGTCTGAATGCGGCCATCCATGTACTGCCGAACTATCTCGATTTCGACATTTTCTACCGGCCGATTCCGATAAATAGAGATGCGGCGATCACCATCGGCCTGCTTGGGTCGTCGATCCAGGCGTCGAATTTTGCGCTGGTGGACAAAACGCTGCAGACTCTTTGCGCACGTTACGGATCCCGGCTAAAACTGTATTTTGTCGGCTGGGACTGCCCGGCCGGTTGGCAAAATCATCCCAACATCGAGTTCCTGACATTCATCCACGAATACGAGAATTACGCGGCGCAACTCAAGCAATGGCATTGGGATATCGCCCTGATTCCTCTGGCCTCGGACGAATACAATCAGTGTAAAAGCTACATCAAATGGCTCGACTATTCGGCTGCCGGCATAGCAACGATTTTCAGCGATGTATCGGTGTACAACGAGGTGGTCACGCATGACGTCACCGGCTTTCTTTTGCCGAACGCCAGCCAGGCCTGGCTCCATGCCATTACGATGCTCATCGAGTCCCCCGAAAAACGCCATGCGTTGGCCGCCGCCGCGCAGCGCGAGATTAAGGCCGACTACGATTTACGTGAAAAAGCAGCACTCTACGATCAGGTATATGGCGACTTGCTCTGATGAGATAGCCGAGGCGGCATTACAGGGAAATTCCCTGGCTTCGGCGGAGCACGTTTTTCAATCATGAAGTAACGCGGACCACTATGAAAAAAAATATTCTGCAAATTCACTACGATGCAGCCAGCAAACAAATGCTGGACCCGGGCTTCATTGCGCTGGAAATTCCCGGCAATCCACGCGCCGACTGGCGCGAGTACTGGGCGATCCGCAATTATTTTCTCGATAACACGCTCAATGCGGATGAATACTACGGCTTCCTGTCGCCGCTGTTCAGACAGAAAACCAATCTGAGCGCGCAACAGGTGGAGCACTACATGGAGAGCAATCCCGGCGGCGATGTCTACACGTTCTCGCCGACGTTTGAATATTCCGCTTGCTACCTGAACGTCTTCGAACAGGGCAACAAATACCATCCGGGCATGATCAACGTCGTGCAGGATTTTCTCGATGCCATTGACCTGCCGGTCGACTTCACGACCTTGATCAACGACTTCCGCAGCTGCGTGTATTGCAATTATATTATTGCCAAGCCGGTGTTCTGGGAGAAGTGGTTTGCCATTACCGAACGCATGTTCGAGATCGCCGAACACCAGAACAATCCGTTAAGCACCCGTCTCAATGAAATTACCGATTACGGCAAAGGCGAAGTCCAGATGAAGGTGTTCATTGTTGAACGCATCGGTTCGCTGGTCATGGCCTTGATTCCCGAGCTGAAGGTCTTCCATTACGACCTGAACGCCATGCCGTGGGGGAATGTCCTGTATTACCCTTGCCGCAACGAGATGATGATTCTGAACGCCCTGAAAATTGCCTATCGGGAGTCGCAGGATGCCGCCTATCTTCGACAGTTCTACAGATTGCGCCAGGAAGTCCTGACGCACTGCGAGCCGGGGTTCGAAGCTGCCCCGCGCCAGGATTATTTCTGACGCTGCCAACAACCAACACCACGACTACATATTATTCAACAGTGTTTCCGCCGTCAGCAGCACAGGCTTGTAGATTTCCTGAAAATTCTGGCTTTGCTTGGCTGACTCGGTGATCTGTCCGCACTTTGCATAGAACAGGTTCTGGATCCCGGCGCGGTAGGCAGCCGAATCCTTTACTCTTTTGCGTAGCGGGTAATTCGACAGATACTTCAGGATCAGGAGTGCCATTTCAAACGCACCCCGACCTGTATCGTTATATATTTCACTGGAAGATAATTGTGCTGCGACCTTCCGGAAACACCCGCAGTATTCATCCAGGAAATAAAATCTGTCGGGATGGTCGGTTGCCATTTTAAGCGCGATATCCCAATCCAATCCGCGGAATTCACCCAGCCCATCGGCCGAAGCCAGTTTGTTCAGGGAAAGATCGTATGGCGCCCTTTCCAGGCCCTGCTTCGGAAGAAACTCGGTCTTGAATATCGTCGTTCCAGAAAATATATAGTGATCGTGGCTGAGTAGCGTGCAAAATTCATCGGCGCCCGCAACATTTCTCGCCTGCCATCCTGGATGATTCAATTCCGTCGTCCGCTCGCCTTCAAGAAGAAGATACTTGCCGAAACCGATATACGCATCCCGCTTGAGCATCCCGTCGAAAAGTTTCGAGATCTGTTCCGGAAAAAAATAGTCGTCACTTGCGATACACAAGGTGTATGGCGTCTCTATATGCGGAAACATCAAATTCTGGGCAGCGACCGCGCCGATACTGACTGGATTTTCAAAGACGCGTATGTTTTTATTCCCGGCGAATTTCTTCAAGATATCCGCTGTATCGTCCGTGGACGCATCATTGCATATCATTAGCTTCGACACCGGCGACTTTTCGGCAAAGATTACGTTTGTAATCAATTCTTCCAGATAATGCCCGTGGTTCTTGGTCGGTATGAGTACGGTAATCATGTTTGAACTTTTATTAAAGTAAATTCATCGGAAGATCAAAGCCCAGGTATTGCATCGTATTTTTTCGCAGCTGCTTTACAGACTGTTCCTGTACCGGCCATTTGCGGTAGATCGATAGAAAATCGAGCACGATGGTGCCGTTGGTCTTGGCATCGTTATTCCGGCTCTCGCCTTCGTTGGCATGCACGATCGGCCCGTAAGTATCCAGGAAATTGAATTCGTATTTCATGACCAGCGAGATCAAATAATCCCAGTCTTCGTGGCTGTTCAGATGCTGGTCGAAATGCATGGCCTTGGCAATCGGCGCGGAATAGACGAAGCAGTTGTTGGGCATGAAATTACTGGCCAGCAAGCTGTCCGGACTGGTATCGCCGATATACATTTTTTCGGTCGCGATGGTCTGGATAGCGGACCCGGAGCGCATTTCGGTGATCTTTGTATAGTTGCCATAATTGATAGCGTCGGTGCGGAATTTTGGGGTGTCGACGATATCCTGCAGATAACTTTCGGCAAATGAATCGTCGTCATCCAGAAACAGGATAAACCGGCCCTTGGCGTGATGGATGCCGGCGTTTCTTGTTTCGGAAGGCCCCTTGGCATTTGGCAGCACGAGAAAAATATCGTCTTGCCGCAAATAGCGGATTGCCATTTCCTTGGTGCCGATGCTCGACTCATCGGTTGCCAGCACAATCTCGAAATCGTTGAAGCTCTGGGCCAGAATCGACAGCAACGCACGTTCAAGCAAGTGCGGCCGATTGTGTGTCGTCACCACAATCGAAAACAATGTCGCTTTTTTCATTTCCGACGCGCCTATAAAATCTTGCTTAGGCGGCTAGCGGCGCCTGATCCTAGCGGCGACGGTGATAGTGTTGGTGACGCTGACAGTGATAATGATTGTGATAGTGACCGCGATGCCGACGACACTGAGGCTATGCCAAGGCCGAACTCCGCATAATTGGCCATCGGCGTCAACGCTACGCCTTCGAATAACAGCACATCGCCGACCAGCTTCTCTTCATAAAATTCACCCTCGAACGACCCCGGAAAGCGCATTAGCGAAAACACGATTTTTTCAACCGCTCCCGGTCCGAGGTAATACGCTTTGCCATCGGCCCAGGCACGCAATACAGGGCGGCCGTATACGCGCCGGTTCATTGCAGGATCATCGCATTTTCCCCAATGCGAGCAACGGTCGAACTGACTAAGCGCCACGGGCATGCCGGCGTACCCATTTTCGGCGGCCATTTTGGTCAAACTACGCTGTAATTTCGCCGCATCCTGCAAAGTCATTTCGTCGTCCACTTTCAAGACACCGACATTGCTGCCCACGTTCTCATAGATCCAGGTCAACGCCGCTGCGACTTTTTTCGGCCTGCCTTCATAGCTATCCGAGGCATCGACCTGCAGCGCGCGAATATGCGCGATCGATGCGGTATCCGAACCGCTGACGATCAAGTATTGAATATTTCCTTTATCGAATTGCCAAGCCAGCTTCGCGGCCTTCTCTTCGTTTTTCTTGGTGGTGACGATCAACACAATATTTTCGACGATAGCAGGCTTGGCGACATAATTTTTGTAATCGCCGAGGATGTCGGCGTTTTCCGGCGCCGCGCCGATGGCCGCCCTCAAAGCGATCAATCCAGCCGAGCGATTGCCGCGCGCCACTTCAACCTGGAAGCGCTTGTAATCCAGCGCCCATTGAAACTCCGAACGGATATGCGCATGGTCTTTTTCAATGCGCTCGCATTCTTTCAGAATGCTGTCCCATGTCAGCGGTATGGCTGGCGTCTGCAGCAGTGTCGATAAACGACGTTCGTTAAAATTCATGATGCCGTCTCATTTCATAATGTTGTGTGTCGCCCGATCCCGACACTAACCGTCAATAACCCAATTTCTTGATTTCCCAACGCGTCGCAACGCGTCCGATGATGCGCTCGAATTCTTCACACCAGTCATGCGATAGATGCTTCAGAAGCAAACTCTTGGCCGCCGTGACAATGGACGCGCGCACGGTATTGCTGGTCAGCAGCATGTGCAGATTGAGCGACAGCATTTCGACATTGCCAACCGGATGCATCAAGGCATTACGGCCGTGATACAGGCCGATATGGCGATAGGTTTCCAGATCCGACAGGCACACCGGCACGCCTAGTTCAAATGCCTCCCAGATCGTCAGCGGCTGCGACTCGCTGCCGCTGGCCAGCACAAATGCATCCGCAGAGGCCAGATACGCCAGGGTCGCATCGTTGGATTGCTCCCCCATAAAACGATAACGCTCGGGATGCGCCTGCGCCAGCGTTTTGATGCCGGACTTCATCTCCAGGTATTTACCGATGAAAATGACTTCGACCTGATCCTTGATTTCTTTATCGAGCAAATCGACTGCCTGGATCGTATCTTCTATCCGTTTTCTCGGCTCGATGGTACCGATGCAAACGATGCGCTTTTTCTGTTTCGGCGCCTGCTCGACCGCGTCGCGCTTATAAATCGCATCGTTCCAGAACGGCAGCACCTGCACATCTGCCGGACTATCGAACAAAAAGCTGCCATACACTTTCTTTTGATACTCCGTCTGAAATACGATCTGCATGGCGTGCTTGAAACCGGCGGCCAACTGCGGAAACAGCAGCAACATATCGCGACCGATCTCGGTTTCATGAATCCACCAGATCACCGGACATTTCACCCCGGCCTGGCCGACATGCGCACCGCACATCAAGGTATTGGCGACCACCAGGTCCGCCTCATGAACATTTTCAACGATAGGCACACCCAAAGCCTGAAACTGCTTTTTGATTTCCCCTTCCCCTGGCAGGCGCGACATCACGGACACTTCATGCTGCTGCACAAGCCGTTCAGCCAGGCGCAACATTGCAATACTGGCGCCGGTGGTATAAAACTCGTCGTTCAACAATAAAATCTTCATCCACATCCTCAATCGCTGGCCGGCCCCCATGCCGGTCCGGACCCAATAACCCAGTGGCAATCTTAATGGCAATCGTATAAGGGTTAAACGGCGAATAACGCCCTGAAACACCCCTTGGCGTTCTATTTAGACAACGCCGCCACGCATGATAAACTTCGCCCCACGCCGCTAGCGGCTTCCTCAACCCGTCAAAGTAAGGTCGAAACCTCTTTGGAAACCTCATGAACGTCATTATTCTGGCTGCCGGCCTAGGCAAGCGCATGCAATCGGCACTGCCGAAAGTCTTGCATCCGTTGGCGGGAAAACCCCTTTTATCGCACGTCCTCGACACTGCACGCGCCCTGTCGCCATCGCGTCTGTGCGTGGTGTATGGCCATGGCGGCGACGCCGTACCGTCGCTGCTGGCCGCGCCGGACCTGGCGTTCGCGCTGCAAGAACCGCAACTCGGCACCGGCCATGCCGTCATGCAGGCGTTGCCGCATCTGGACGATGCCGTACCGACCTTGATTCTCTATGGCGACGTGCCGCTGACCCGCGCCACCACCTTGCAGCGCCTGCTTGAAATCGCCGGCAAGGACAAACTGGGGATTCTGACCATTGAAATGGCAGACCCCAGCGGATACGGCCGCATTGTGCGCGAAAATGGCAGAATTGTTCGCATCGTCGAACAAAAAGATGCCAACGCCGCCGAAAAGGCCATTTCCGAAGTGAATACCGGCATCATGGTGGTGCCGACGCCGCAATTGCGCCGCTGGCTGGCCACGCTGTCCAATCAAAACGCACAAGGCGAGTACTACCTGACCGATATCGTCGCGCGCGCGGTCGCCGACGAGGTGCCGGTGGTAGCGGCCCATCCGGACACTCTGGCCGAAACGCTGGGCGTGAACAGCAAAAGCCAACTGGCCGAGCTGGAACGGCTGCATCAGCGCGCGCTGGCGCAGGCATTGCTGGAACAGGGCGTGACGCTGCTCGACCCCTCCCGCATCGATATTCGCGGCACGCTGCGTTGCGGACGCGACGTCACCATCGATATCGGCTGCGTATTCGAAGGCGCGGTAGAGCTGGCCGACGGCGTCGTTATCGGCGCGCATTGCGTCATCAAAAACGCCCGTATCGGCGCAGCGGTGCAAATCAAACCCTTTTGCCATATCGAAGACGCGACGGTCGGCGCTGCCGGGCAAATCGGCCCTTACGCCCGCCTGCGTCCCGGCACTGTATTGGCCGAAGACGTCCACATCGGCAACTTCGTCGAAGTCAAAAACAGCACGATCGCCGCGCACAGCAAAGCCAATCATCTGACCTATGTCGGCGACAGCGAAGTCGGCACCCGCGTCAACATCGGCGCCGGCACCATTACCTGCAATTACGACGGCGTCAATAAATTGCGCACCGTCATCGAAGACGACGTCTTTATCGGCAGCGCCACCCAACTGATCGCCCCGGTGCGTGTCGGTGCGGGCGCCACCATCGGCGCCGGCACCACCCTGACCAAAGAAGCGCCGGCCGGTAAGCTGACCGTTTCGCGCGCCAAACAAATCACCATTGAAGGCTGGGCGCGCCCGGTCAAAACAAAGAAGTCATCATAGAAATAGGACATCCCCATGTGCGGTATCGTCGGTGCAGTAGCGCAACGCAACATTGTTCCCATCATGCTCGAAGGCTTGAAGCGGCTCGAATACCGCGGCTATGATTCCTGTGGCGTCGCGGTGCACGACGGCGGCCTCAACGGTGGCTTAAAGCGCGCGCGCAGCGTGGCGCGCGTGGCCGAGCTGCAAGCGCAGGTCGACGCCAGCAACTTTACGGGCGCTACCGGCATCGCGCACACGCGCTGGGCCACGCACGGCGCACCCGCCACCAACAATGCCCATCCGCATTTCTCGCCGGACGCCAACGGCACGCCGCGCATTGCGCTGGTGCATAACGGCATCATCGAAAACTACGAAGAAATCCGCGCCGAACTGATCGCGCTGGGCTATCGCTTCGAATCGCAAACCGACACCGAAGTGGTGGCTCATCTGGTCAACCATCTATACGACGGCGACCTGCTACGCACCATGCAAAAAACGGTAAAACGTCTGACCGGCGCCTTTGCGCTGGCGGTATTTTGCCAAGACGAACCGCACCGTCTGATCGGTGCGCGGCTGGGTTGCCCGCTGATCGTGGGCATCGGCAACGGTGAAAACTTCCTGGCCTCGGACGCCATGGCGCTGGCCGGCACCACCGACCAGATCATCTATCTGGAAGAAGGAGACGTGGTTGACGTGCAGCTGGACGGCATCCGCATTACCGACGGCAACGACATGCCTGTCGAGCGTGCCGTACTGACGGTGCATGCCTATTCGGGCGCGATCGATCTTGGGCCGTACCGCCATTACATGCAGAAGGAAATTTTCGAACAACCGCGCGCCATCAGCGATACGCTGGAGGGCGTTGAAGGCTTCGTGCCGGCGTTGTTCGGCGACAAGGCTGCGGCGGTATTCAAGGACATCGATGCAATCCAGATTCTGGCTTGCGGCACCAGCCTGTATTCGGGCATGACTGCCAAATACTGGCTGGAAGCGGTCGCCGGCATTCCGACCAGCGTCGAAATCGCCAGCGAATATCGTTATCGCACGCCGACCGTCAATCCGAACGCACTGATCGTCGTGATCTCGCAATCGGGCGAGACCGCCGACACGCTGGCGGCATTGAAATACGCCAAAGAACTGGGTCACAAACATTCGCTGGCGATCTGCAATGTCGGCAGTTCCGCGATGGTGCGCGAAACCGAGCTGTCGTACCTGACCCGCGCCGGCGTTGAAATCGGCGTGGCTTCCACCAAAGCATTTACGACGCAACTGGCGGCGCTATTCCTGCTGACCCTGACGCTGGCCAAACTACGCAATCGCATCAGCGTCGAAGACCAGCATCTGCATTTGAAAAACCTGCGCCACTTGCCGGCTGCGCTGCAAAGCGTGCTGGCGCTGGAACCGCAAATCATCGCCTGGGCCGATGCCTTTGCGCGCAAGGAAAATGCGCTGTTCCTGGGACGCGGCCTGCACTATCCGATTGCGCTGGAAGGCGCGTTGAAGCTGAAAGAAATTTCATACATTCATGCCGAAGCCTATCCTGCCGGCGAACTGAAACACGGCCCGCTGGCGCTGGTGACCAAGGAAATGCCGGTGGTGACGGTGGCGCCGAACGATATGCTGATCGAAAAGCTGAAATCGAATATGCAGGAAGTGCGTGCGCGCGGGGGTGAGTTGTATGTATTTGCCGATTCGGATTCGCGCATCCATTCGAGCGAAGGGATTCATGTGATCCGGCTGCCGGAGCATTACGGGTTACTGTCGCCGATTTTGCATGTGGTGCCGCTGCAATTGCTGGCTTATCACACTGCGCTGGCCAGAGGGACGGATGTGGATAAGCCGCGAAATTTGGCGAAGTCGGTTACGGTGGAGTGAGGGGGGATGGCGGATCTGACTAGAGCAAATAAAGTTGGTCGGGCCCGATTAAAGTTGGTCGGTGTTCCTACCTTCAAAGGCTGGGACAAGCAGCACTAGAAAAATAGTTTGATATCTATTTTTACTATTCTTTGCAATTAAAGTCGAAAACTGACCATTAAAGTCGAAAACATTAATCGCAAACAATAAGGTTAGTCAGGAGGGATTCTGGCCCCGTTAAGCCCCTCGGAGGCTTGCTGCCAGGAACTCGGTGAAAGCTCGTGCTGACGGCTTTGCTGCGCAACCGGCCGCGAACACCGCGTTCACTTCAACAGGATCCATTGTCCATTCCTTCAAAATCTGGACCAGGGCACCGCTCTCAAGTTCAGGGCGGCATCCCCAAGTGCCGGTCGAGACGATGCCGAGGCCGGCAACCGCAGCAGCAGTGGCCGCTTCGTTGACGTCGAAGATCAATCTTCCCTCTACATGGATTGATGTTGTTTTGTTGTCTCGGAGAAATGACCAGCCGGCCGAACTTGCGCCGGCAGGGCCGACGATTAACGAATGTGCCGCTAGATCCGCGGGTATTTTCGGCGTTCCCACCCGCTTCAGATACTCTGGTGAGGCCGCGAGCAATCGGCTGGAGAGCCCAATCTTCTTTGCCGTCGCCGCTGAATCTGCGAGCGCACCGAACCGCAAAGCGACATCCACGCCCTCTGCAACAAGGTCTTGCAGCCGATCACCCATCGAAAATTCGATTCGCAACGCAGGATGTTGTTCTATGAACGCAGGGAGCCGCGGGATCACATCGCGTACCGCGAAGCATGTCGTCACGCCGATGCGCAGGATACCGCGTAACTCCCCGGTCCCTCGCGCGACATGATCCGCTTCCTCGAGGGCGGCCAGGATTGGTTCGATCCGCCCCAGATAGTCGGCACCAACCTCCGTCAGCATCACCGCGCGCGTCGTTCGTGTGAGCAGCGCCGCGCCGATTTCCTGCTCTAGTGCCGATATGATTCGGGAGACCGATGGCTGGGAAAGCCCCATCTCACGTCCGGCGCTAGAAAAGCTGCCGGTGCAGGCGACACGTCTAAAGAGTCGAAGTGCGAAAAGTCGATCATTCATACGTTTGGCAAATATAACTTATTTGAAAGCACAGTCTACTCGGTTTTTTTCAAATGAGTAAAATTTGGATGTCGTGCCCATGCGATTGCGGCGCACTAAACAACCTGTTGGCAACTCTTGCCATCGAACCAAACTAAGGAGCAATAGTAATGAATGCAACGAACCGAGTGCTTTGGAGTTCACTTTTTGTTGTCGCCCTGTTCGCAGGGTCGAGTATAAGCCAAGCGCAAAGCGGGACCGAGCCTGACGTCGTAACAGTCATCACCAATCTGGAAAATGATGCCGTCAAAGCCGATTTGGCCGGCAACTCAGCCTTTTACCAGAAAGTTCTGGCTGAGGATTGGACCCGCGGTGATAGCGACGGAACCTTTTATACCAAGTCCGACGTCTTGAAGCTAATGGCCGACACAAAGAACCTCAAGACAAACAGCGAGAAAATTTCTGAACTCAAGGTGCGCACATACGGCAATACGGCTGTGGCAACCTATCAGGACACCTACGACATACTCATGATGGGAAACCGTCGTGCGCACACCATCGTCGCCACAGACACTTTCGTCAAGATTGGTAGCGAATGGAAGCAGGTCGCGAGCCACGGTTCAGAGGTGACACTCCTGAACAAGAAATGATTGGATCCACGTCACGTGATCTCTTCGCGAGATCGAGCGTTTGGTGACGGTTTTTATGGATTCCTTCAATTCCTTCAACCAACTAAGGAGAGCTCACATGCCGCAGAAAATTGTATTCAAGAGCAAAGGGCTGAATTGTTCCGGCCTCTTTTATCTTCCCGACAACTACTCCGCAACAGACGATGTGAAGTTGCCTGCAATCGCGATGGCGCACGGTATGGGCATACCCAAAGAGGTAGGCTTGCCCCAGTTCGCGGCGCGGTTCGCTGACGCTGGTTTCGCCGTTCTGATCTTTGACTTTCGCAACCTCGGAGAAAGCGAAGGCACTCCGCGCGGACAGATCTTTGCTGAAGACCAACAGGAGGATTACCGCAACGCTATTACATGGCTGCAACTGCAGTCACAGATTGACTCGGAACGGATCGGCATCTGGGGCTTCTCTTTCTCTGGGGGCCACGTGCTTCAGGTTGCCGCCTTCGACCGCCGCGTTAAATGTGTCGTTGCACAGGTTCCTGCAGTTAGCGGCTTCCTTGCAGCGCAGCGGTTCAACACCCCATCAGATCTCTATGGAGTGGGGATGATGCTTAGTCAGGATCGAGTCCGACGCTATGAGACGGACGAAGTGAATTACCTTCCTTTTGTGGCTCCCCCGGGACAGCCATGTTTTTTCCCTTCTAGTGAAGAAGCACGTGAATTCTTTGAGGCTGCACAAGTCGTCAGTGAAGGACGTTTCGAAAACCGAATTACCTTCGAGTCTCTGGAGCGTCTGTCCTATTTCGAACCTGCGGTCCGTATCGATGCAATATCTCCTACACCGTTGCGCATGATCTTGGCAAAGAAGGACTTTCTGATCCCAATGGATATCGCCTTGGCTGCATACGCGCGAGCTCATGAACCGAAATCGCTTGTTTTTCTGGAAGGCGGGCACTTAGGCAAGTCTGAGGGGGATGACTTTGAAACTGCTTCCGCTGCGGCACGAGATTGGTTCGTTCAATGGCTTAAGCCATGCAATGTCGACGCAGCCCGTCATCCGGTGGTCGATGGCATTCCGCAGATCTCCGTGCAAGAGCTGAAACGGAAACTGGATGCGAAGAAAGACGTCTTCGTCCTCGACGTCCGCGAGCCGCATGAGCATAAGATCGCGAATCTCGGTGCGCCGTTGATTCCGGTCGGTGACATTGAGCGCCGCGCCTCGGAGCTGGCGGACAAGAAGAACAGCGAAATCATCGTCTACTGCAAAGTTGGCATACGCAGCCAGAAGGCCGCACTGGGCCTCAAGCAGGCTGGATTCACGAATGTTTCGAACCTCACCGGCGGCATTCTCGCTTGGGCGGAAATGATCGATCCGTCGATGCCAAAGTCCTGACAACAACTAATGACATCGCATCAAAAGGGTGTTTTCGACTTTGGGCAATCTGTATGTTGATTTGCACTGAAATTTGACCCATTTTTGCCTATTTTGTGCATGGCAAACTGACCCACGTTTACGGCACAATTCTACCTAGGCAATTAGGTAGGAGTTTGGAGTGATCGACGTGGCTTTAATTGGACTTATTCGACGCTGGCACATTCGTGACCAGCTTTCATTGCGAGAAATTTCTAGACGCCTAGGCATCTCCCGCAACACCGTGAGACGCTACATACGTTCGGAGACCATCGAACCTGTCTATGCAGATAGGAAGTCAGTGAGTGCTCTCGATAAGTATGCGTTCAAGCTGTCTACGTGGCTAAAAACGGAATCAACCAAATCCCGGAAACAAAAACGCAGCGTGAAGCAGATGTATCTGGACCTACGCGCTTTAGGCTATGAAGGGTCTTATGACCGCGTTGCAGCGTTCGCTAGGCAGTGGAAACTGGATCAGTTGGAGAGGGTCAACTCTGCGAGCAAAGGAACACACCGCGGCCGACTTGGTGCGGCGCGAAATCTCGTTAATCAATTCAAACGCTTCTCGGCTTGGGACTTGCGCGGGTCAAGTCAAGGGACACTGGCTGGTCCGACAGCGAGGGGTCGAATCGGCTGGAAAGCCCCTATCCACAAGGCTGGCAACGCTTTCATTTTTCGTTGGCCAAAAAAGACAAATTCGGCAAAATCGGGGGTGCCCAGCCATACTAAAAGCGTTACCGGAATCGGAAAAGCCGCTAATATTCAAGCGCTTACAGACTAAGGTATTAATGGGAGTAACGCTTTTGTTTTCCGCCTACAGGAGGTGGACTATTCGATTTTGCCTTGACACATTACTTATCTGCGCCATAATGGCGCGAAAAAGGTTTCCGCACACCACTATAGCTGGTTCGGAAGCTTTGACTTGCCCCTCCCTACTCCTTAAAAACGACAGGCTAATCACTCATGCCTGTATTAAGCATCGATACTCGAGGCCGCCCCGTTCAAGGAAGGTTATTTGTGGCAGTGAAGTCATTATTAACACGTGCTGTTAAATAGAATACACAACATAAATGGATGACGCCCTCGGACGCCTGAAACGAAAGAGTACCCATGCTCGATATTGAAGAAGACATTGACAACCCACAGCTTTTTACACACTTCGGGACGTCCAGCCCTTGCTGGAGGCTGACCACCGACAGTGATGCGCTACAGTTATCCGGCGCAAAAGGCGCGGCGACGGTGGCCGTCGAGCTTTCGATGGCGCAAGCGTGCGACATCCGCACAATGACCGGCGTCACTTCGAGCATGACCCTTTCTATCGCCATTTTTGGCACACCTATCCGTGTCCATCTCGTTGGTCGCAAAATAGATAACTGGGCGTGGGGGGGCACTGCTGCACACTATGGCGATACTGAAACTGTTGTCAAGGATTTAGAAAACGGTCTAACGTTCGCCGAACAGGTCGTGTCTGAAGTTAATTCACTGGTTATCATTATCGACAGCGCGGGCAAAATCAAAAGATTCAATCGTCTGTTTGAGGAAATAACGGGCGTCAAGGAATCGGACGTGGTCGGTAAAAACGCATTCGACCTCTTTGTCAACGTGAGCCAGCGTGAAGAATCCCGTGCAGGCGTCAACTCTTATTTCAGCAATAATAAATCGGCACCGCAGACGCGCCCCATCAATACCAAAAACGGTGTACGCATGATTCAGTGGCGCACCACCCTAATGGAATCCGGAAGCGGCGAGCCTGAAAAATATCTCGTTTGCTCCGGCACGGATATTACGGAAGAACTCCGCGCGCAGGCTCGACTGATCGAGTTGGCGAGTACCGATGCCTTAACAGGGTTATCGAACCGCCACGCCATCCAAGAGAGAATCACGGCAGCCGTCGCGGCAGAAAATGCCGAATCCTTTGGGTTGATATTCCTCGACCTCGACAACTTCAAGACCGTAAACGACCACTATGGTCATCTCACAGGCGACGCACTTATCAAGGAAGTCGCCGGCGCCCTCAGCAACTGTCTGTCGGAGAAAGATGTTCTTGCGCGATTGGGCGGAGACGAATTCCTGATTATGGTAGGTAGCCCTACCCAAGATGCCTCGGAAGCGATGGCGCAACGCATCCTAGACCACATGAAAATGCCGTTCGCCCTGAAGCGCGCCGAAGTCTACACTGGATGCTCGATCGGTATCGCTATGTTCCCAGCGCATGGCGGCACCCTCGAAGAACTGGTGCGCAGCGCCGATACGGCGATGTATGTCGCAAAGGAAAACGGCAAGCGCATGTATCGCGTGTTCTCGCCAGATATGAACAGCAATGTCGGCGAATATGTATGGCTTGAAAATAACGTGCGGCGCGCGCTGGATGAGAATCAGTTCGAGCTATACTATCAGCCGAAAATATCGTTACTGACCGGCAAAGTGGAAAGCGTCGAAGCGCTGCTTCGCTGGAACCACCCTGAACGTGGTCTGGTCTTGCCATCATCCTTTATTCCGTACGCGGAAAAGTCTGGCCTGATTGTTCCGCTGGGCCGCTGGGTCATGGAAGCCGCAGCCAAACAGGCCGCGGCCTGGAAAAAACAAGGTCTGCCCCTGCGCATCGCCATTAACGTCTCGGCCCGCCAGTTCCGTGACCACAAAATTTTGGAAGACTTCACGCACGCGGTTCTGTCCAACAATTTGTCTCCGTCGATGGTCGACCTCGAATTGACGGAGAGCTGCCTTGTAGAAGACGAGAAACTCGCGCATCGTTTGATTCGTATGTTCCGCGAACTGGGCGCACAAGTGCATCTGGATGACTTTGGCACCGGCTACTCATCACTTTCTCAGTTGACCCGACTGCCGCTGGACGTGTTGAAACTTGACGGTAGCTTCATCCAATCCATTCACACCGATGCCAAGGCACGCGCTCTGGTACGTTCGATGGTGGCCGTGGGCCACGAGCTGAACTTGAAAATTGTTGCCGAGTGCGTCGAGACCCAGGAGCAGGCCGACTTTCTGAAAAATATCGGCGTGGACTACGTACAAGGTCACCTGTTTGGCTGCCCGATGAAACTCTCGGAGTTCGAGGCATGGTTGCCTGTAACATCGAACAATGTGGTGCAAATCGCGGCATAATATCTGCCAAGCCGCTTACAAAAGCCCCCGAGAGTTTCACTCCGGGGGCTTTTGCTTTAGGTTTGCAGGAGAGATTGCTTTGTCATCGCTCGCGAGATTACTTTGGTGTTGTCGGCACCGTCGGCAGGCGTAGCACTCAGGAGCTTGGAGTGGGCACGACCGAAAACGTAGGCGGAGTATGTGCCATTTGCGCAACTGAGGCGGCCAGTGCTTTTTGGGCCGACGGCGTAGGCGACGCTGACGCGGCGCTCGGAGCCATCCCCCCGCGTCTGTTCTGAAGCATGACCAGGCGCTCCATATAGGCAAGGTCTTTTTCTTCCAGCTTGAACGCGGATTCAGCCCAGTCTTCGGTAATGTCGAGCAGTTCGGTCTTGGTGATGGGAAGCACGCGGCGACGCGTACGCAGCATCGCACGGATGCCGTTGAGCTTCGGCCGTATGCCGTCTATAAACGTGCGGGTCGCCTTGTAGGCCTCTCCCTGTTCGAATACGCGGTCGACCAGCCCTTTTTCCAGGTGCCATTCAGCAGTATGGGCTTCGCCGGAGCTGATGAGCTGTTCAGCCAGGCGCATGTGCGCCTTACGCGCTACCAGCGAATACGCACCCATTCCTGGATACATGTTAAAGGCAATTTCGGGGAAACCAAGCTTTACATCCTTTTGCGCCAGGATGTAGTCGTGCGCGACTGCGCATTCGAAGCCACCTCCCAGTGCAGTTCCTTCTACCATGGCAATCGTGATTGCCTCGGCGCCAAAACCCGTCATTATTTCGCAGATCACGTCAACGCATGCGCGGGCATACGCCATCAGATGCCCGCGCTCGCCGCCACGTATGTATTCGGCAAAACTGGACAGGTCACCTCCAACGTTAAACAAGCCCGGCATCATGGAACCGGTAACCCAGAAGTCGACAGGTAGATTACTTGCTTTTACTGCGCGCCCCAGGTTCAAAATGTCTTTCAGAAGTTCGGGATTAAAGCAGGGCCGCGGATGGGCCTGCATCATCATCCACATCACATTGCGCTCGGCTTCATACCAGGCGGACATTTGAGTGAGCGTACCTGCTTCGATAAAGCGTCGGGTTTTAGGGTGATTTTGTAGTGGCATTCAAAACTCATAAGGGGAGGCTCGGACTGCAACACTACAGTCCAAACAGATGCTTCTGAATAGATATAACGTATTGACGTTATTTCTCCCTACCGCCTCTAACTCGGGGGGCAATGAGTGTTACATGACGCGTCCCTGAAAGATGTATAATTTTTCCAGAAAAAAACTTTTTGCAGATATTAGCAAATAAATGACTTTTGGTGTTCCACGGTGTGGCGGCCAATCCGAAAACAACCCAGATGCCGATGTTGCGCTGACCCACCTTCAATTTCAAAAAATCCAAGGATGGGAATGGATTACAAGGCTTATAAGCTGAGGTCGAACCTACAAGACCTCCTGCGCCAAACTGTCCTAAAGTTCGTTGAACAGAATCAGAACGCGCTTATGGTCGTGATGGACTGCTTCGACCCTCAGACCGCGGCCGGGAACAAAAATATCGCGGCGCCTTGGTAGATCTTTATAATCAAGTCTGTTTCTTCCGCTACTGTGCTTCTTTGATTCGATGTAGGGTCAGCCGGTGGCGATAATAGTCATGAGAATTGGCTCAATTTCATGCGATCGCTACTGACAATCGCTACTCATACGACGAGTTTTCGACTTTATTTGTCGAATGTGTATTGCTTAATTGTGCTTTGGCTAATGTGTTTTCGACTTTAGTTATCGTACATGAAAAATCGCACCACTCGAAACCCGCATGGATGCTATGGTCGTATTTTCGACTTTAATTGGTCGGAATAGTTGTTGTTCCTCGAAATTAAAGTCTGAGAAGAAATCCCGCCTATGAACTGACCCCAAGAAGTTAGGACTATGTCCAACTTCTTGGGGTCAGTTCACACCGGTGAAATTCCACATTTAGGTGGAAGACACCGAAATTAATCTATGCTCGCTCTCTGAGCGTTCGACCTATTCCTCGTCAAGGGAACATAGCCGATGGGTCATCTCGGCCAAACTCGGTATTCTCTCAAATGCCCGCGTTCGACCCCTAAGTGGACGGCAGACCTCCTCAAAAACGGACTGTCAAAACTGTGCTTCATTGCTTCCTGAGTCGGCTACGCCCTGTTTTTGCCGGCCTTTGCCTGCATTGACCGTACCGTCGTCTGCACAGCATTGAGAAGTTCACCTTTTGTATGCAAGTCCTCGACAGGTATTCCACAACGTTCTGCCTCATCCCTGTGTTGAGGGTCGACGTTATCCTCTTGGTCTTCCCGAACCGTGAGTGATCTTCTAATCTCGTATTCCAGGATTTTTAACCGCTCGATTAACAGAGCGATAGTGGTTTCATTTATGTTTTCCAAGATGTTCTTATCTACATAGCCATTGAAATAGTCAGTCTATACTGAACTGCAAACCCGCTCTGGTTTTAACGTCCGCTTCCGGCCATTAGTCGCCGGTCGATGTTGCTATTCCATTTGGCTCAAGGCATGATCCGAACATGAAAATACCTTTTCTACAGCGCGGTTAGCGCGCTGGGCTTGCGCGGCATGGTGTTCTACAAAGACTAATATCGAACAGAGTTAGTAGCTCGAACGAAAACTATTGGAGATCAGATGAGGGCCTTACAAACACTATTGGGCATCGAGCTACCAATAATCCAGGCACCGATGGCGGGGGTGCAAGACAACAGGCTAACGGTAGCCGTGTCCAACGCGGGTGGGCTGGGCTCACTCCCATGTGCCATGTTAAGCCTTGACGCGATGCGCAATGAACTGGTGGAGATCCGGGCGCATACCACGAAGCCATTCAATGTAAACTTCTTTTGCCATGCGCCCGCAACCCTCAGTGTCGAGCGCGCAGCGGTTTGGAGAGAGGCGCTTTCTCAGTATTACCAAGAGTTTGGGATTGACGAAGACGCCATTCCTGCAGGGCCTGGACGTGCACCCTTCAGTTCCGAAGTCGCCGACGTGCTGAGCGAATTCAAGCCCGCTGTAGTGAGTTTTCATTTTGGTTTACCGTCGCCCGATTTGCTGGCACGAGTGCGTACCTGGGGCTCCAAGATACTCTCTTCGGCGACCACCGTCGAAGAGGCGCTTTGGCTCGAGGCGCATGGAGTCGATGCCATCATCGCGCAAGGTCTTGAAGCGGGTGGTCATCGCGGTATTTTCTTGTCGGACGACCTAAATACGCAGGTGGGCACGTTCGCACTGGTACCGCAAATTGTGCAGGCGGTAAAGCTTCCAGTCATTGCGGCCGGTGGCATCGTGGATGCCAAAGGTGTTTCCGCTGCTATGGCGCTTGGCGCTGCCGGCGTACAGATTGGAACAGCCTATATGCTTTGCCCCGAAGCCACCACAAGCGCGCTACATCGGGCTGCGCTGAAAAGTGTGGCTGCCCGCCACACCGCGCTCACCAACCTTTTCACTGGCCGGCCTGCGCGCGGAATCATTAACCGCATCATGAAGGAACTTGGCCCGATCAGCAGCGCTACGCCCGCGTTTCCGTTGGCCACGTCCGCTATTGCTCCATTGCGCGCCAAGGCTGAAAGCCAGGGCAGCGATGATTTCTCGCCATTGTGGTCAGGTCAGAATGCCAGCGGATGCAAGGAGATATCGGCCGCCGATCTCACACGGGAGTTCGCCGCCGGTCTCTAGCAATAGTGCTGAAATGCGCGACACATCGCTCCGGTCGGTTATTTAGAACGTTTAACGGCCGCTTCGGAGAAAACCGACTGATCGGTTTGGGTCGGCAGCGTTCATTCGGATTTTGGACAGCCGACATTCAATTGTTAAATCTTTCATACCGCTAACAGCGCCCCGTCAACGTCAGCAAAGAGGGTGCGCTGGTCATTCATCCCTTCGAGTCGGTCGGCAGTCCTCGCAGACGGCATATCGCACGCGTGGGTTTCTAAATGCAAGCCTGTAGGCTTCCAGAGCCGCGGATTCGATGATGTTTCGGCCGGGTGTCATCGTGGTAAGTACCCGGTCGATGAAAGCGTCCGGGTCAGCCGCAAGCAAGCGCTCCGGCTAGTCAGCCTGCTGGGCTAAAAAGAACCAGTGAAACGGCAAACCGGACAACACCATGCCGCTGACGACGACATCTTTCCCTTCATCGAATTCGCTCACCGCTTTGGGCGAATAGTTGCGATGCTCGAAATGCTTATTTCACGGTCCCGGCGTGGTGCGCCTCGTCGGCTTGGTGGCGTAGCGTCCAGGGGTCTTCGGCAAGCACGCTGTCATCAGAAATAAGCGTATCTTGCGTCGGTCCGAAGAACGCATAGGGCAGGTAGCCGTAGCCCTTATCGCCGAACGTGCTGCCCCAGGAGTTTTCGATTTCCACTAAACCGGTAGCGTCGTCATAGCCAATGGCCAGCACGAAGTGGTAACCGTCTGCAGGATCCGAGACAGGCGGCTGCGGAGCAGGACGGAAGCTGTCGTTCACCGGGCCACCGGCATAGCCGGCCGCAACGCCCGATGCACCCGCAGTCGCGTCGCCAGGGGCGGAGGTAGGTATTGGAAAACGGCCGGTGCGCCATGTGGGCGAAAGAACGGCGTCGTTGCCGTAGCCAACGGATCGCGCCACGGGGAAAGCGACGGGTACGGGATAGCCGTCGGCAATCGACACCTTCATTGCCCTGAGTGTCGTCACCCGGTGAGCCTTGGTCAGTTTCCGTTTTGCGGCGTCGTCAAAGGCCGTTGTGGGCGGGGCGATCGCGAACTTGCTCGTATCGTATGGCCAGGCGCTCTCGACGCACGCGCCATACTGTTCGAGTGTCTCGACCACCGCATCGGCCTTGCACCCCGAATCGTCGCTGGTTTGCTCGCCCTCTATGAGGACGCGCGTTGCGTAATAACAGAACAGTGGCGACAAAGGCTCGTCCAGGCCATCGCGCAGGTGAAGAAATCGTAGCGCGCTGGTAAAGGCAAAGGCAGCGCATGATTCGATCGGATCCTGGTCGAGAATCGGTGGGCATTTTGCACGTAAGCTCACAGCTGGCGGGGGCACCGGAAGCGCTTTTCCGGGCGCGACAATCTTGAGCTCCGGGCGGGCGAGCGGCTTGGGCCGTCGCGCCGTCTTGGCCAGCTTCCGATCAACACCATTTACCTGGACGACAGGCGGCGGCGCCAATTCCGCTATGACCGCGGTGCTGCTCCCTGCATGGCCGCCACGTACGTCGCCCTTGCTACCTTGTGCTTGTTCTTTCTCGTTGTTAGCTTGGCTTTGCACCTTATCCCCTTGAGTAAGCTTGTGATGTCAAGAGATCATAAGTGTTTATATGATGGACGTGAAAACTTTCAGCATCGCGAAGCTACCCTCGGCGGAAAATCGGGCGCCAGGCGGTACCACGCATGAACTTATCTCAAAATCCTTATACGTCAGCATAACGAGCACGATTTGTGCATTGTTTTTTTAAAGGAGGAACATTGGCCCGCAAGTGAGCATAATAATTTCATTCAGCATCTGCTGTACAAATCTATTTTTTGTACAAAATACGTTGGCGTTGACGGCGAATATCCGCTCGCTTCATGATGCAAGATCTCGGTCAGGAAACGTCGATCGATACGGTATAGGACGAGATGCAACACAGACAACTATCTCTTCGGATAATTATCAACGCCGAATACTGATGCTATCTTACATGGCCTCGCACGGCGCGATCGCAAAAAAACTGGCGGCATAGTCACAGCCACCGCATAGCCATTGGATAGGAGAAAACAACATGAACACCCCCGGACGCAATCTGCTGCAGGCAACTAGTCTGGCCTTTCTGGCCGGATATGTAGATACCCTCGGTTTCATTGCTCTCTTTGGTCTGTTCACCGCGCACGTCACAGGCAACTTCATCCTTATCGGCGCAGCCCTGGCGGATACCTCGCAGATGTCCATCTTGCTTAAATTTCTGGCATTTCCGGCATTCATTGCCGGGGTGGCTGGGGCGCGCCTGTTCGTCGTCGCGGTAGAGCAGCGTGGCGGCCCGGCGCTGGCGTTGGTCCTGTCGCTGCAATTGCTGTTGCTTGCCGGGTTCATGCTATTCGGCATCCTAGCGACGCCGGTCGGCGCAACGGTATCACCGTACGCGATGACCGCCGGCTTGCTGGGCACTGCGGCGATGGGCGTGCACAGTGCCGTCAGCCGCTTGCTGCTGGCGCATCTGGCGCCGACTTCCATGATGACCGGTAACGTGACGCAAGTCGTTATCGATACCGTTGATGTGCTGCGCGGCGCCGCCGATGGCGCCACGGCCGAACGCTGCATGAAATTCTTCTGGCCTATTCTTGCATTCGGCATCGGCGCGATTATTGCCGCATTTGCGTATCGCGCTTACGGCTTTGCTGCTCTGCTGGCGCCCATCGCGATCTTGCTGAGCCTGATCTTTCTGGACAGGAACGAAGCCCGGCGCGCGGCCGCTGCTGCGCCATGAACAAGGCGCGGCTGGAAGCATTCAGCGACGGCGTGATTGCGATCGCCATCACAATCATGGTGCTGGGTTTGCGGATGCCGCATGGCGCGGGGCTTGCCGACTTATTCAAGTTGGTGCCGCAACTGCTCAGTTACGCTCTCAGTTTCATTTACGTCGGTATCTATTGGGTAAATCATCACCATCTGTTGCAGCCGCTCAGTCGGGTTAACGGCAGGATTCTTTGGACCAATCTTCATCTTCTTTTTTGGCTATCGCTCATTCCTTTCGTCACCAACTGGGTCGCGGAGCACCATCTCGATCCGGTGCCGGTAGCATCCTACGGCGCTGTGCTGTTGATGTGCTCGATATCATTTCTTCTGTTGAGACGCACGTTGATTGCGGGCGAAGGACGCGACTCCAGACTGGCGAAAACCATTGGCAATGACGTAAAGAACTACGCTTCGATTGTGTTTTATGCATTGGCGATTCCCTTGTCGATATGGAGCCCTCTATCCGGAACAGCCATCTATGTGGCACTGGCGGCACTCTGGTTCATTCCCGATGATCGATTGGGAAATATGCCGTCCCGGCAGTGAGGGACTATTGACGCGCCTGCTTTGCCCCTCCTGCGAGTGGCAGCGTTTTTAGGCGGTTCTCAATCTCGAGGCGCACAGCATCCGGGACTTCCATATCCTGAAGCGCCTTGGGCCAAAGGTCTTTGGCAAGCGAAACCGTTTGGGTGACGGCCGCTTTGGCAATCCGTTCCGAAATGCGCGCTTGCTTGGCAATAGCGGCATAGGTTTCCAGGGTTTCCTGTCGCTGCAATTTGTCGATTGCGACGTTGGTGGCGAAACCTCGGAAGCCTGCCAGTGCTGCAACACAGACGATATCGTAGGCCGGCGAGAGCGCAGGTCTGATGCCATTGTGGTAGAGCACACTGAAGTTCTTCAGGTGGGCGTCCGAGTTACCGATGAGCGTGTTGACGGTCTGCCGGATAAAGAACTGACGGACATCTTCGATGCCTCGCGTGCTGAGGCGGTTCAACACTTGAATCAGCTTAACGAATTCTTTTGCACCGGAATACTTCTGACTAGGCATGAGGGTTAGCAACTGGCAGGCGTCTTCCATGTGTACCGCGCTGTTGGGGCCGCGGTCGAATCGGTCCACTGCCAGGAAGCGGGTATCGGCTCCCAAAGCGGCAACCAGGTCTGGGTAGTCGGTCATCGTGCTCATGGGCGCAGGCCGGCATTGCGCGACGTTGACCCCAGCCAGGCCCGCCAACGTCATGCAAGCATACTCATTCATAATTTGCGAGTCGTCGCCAGCGGCCGGCAGCTTGGCGATGAGGTCAGACAACTTGCCTTTGACCGGCATGCAGTACCGCTTCCCGTCCCCGGCGTGAGAGAGCGCCAGCTTATCCTGCACGCCAGATAGCGATGCGGCCCCCTCGGCAGCTTGCTCAGGCACACCAATTTCAAGATTATCCACACCGCCGGTGACGCCGTACGCGCGAGCAGATACAGTCAGATTGTCGAGGTTGGCCGGCACCACGGTAACCGCACCCGGCAGGTCTTCACCGGCGGCGGCCAGGATGCCGAAGTCATCCATGTCGCGGTCGCTTTTACGAGTGGCTGCCAGCCGGCGGCGGAGAGCCCCTTCTGGCATCAAGCCCGCGAAGAATGGCGGCAACTCACCGCGCTCCCGGTATACCGCAGGGTCGAAGTGGTTCTGCAGCGTTTCCTGCGTTACCTGCTCGTTGCCAGGCAGCGTCATGGAAAGCGACAGCGTGGCTCGCCGTGTATCGGCCAGGTATTGCTCTGTCGCGATGAAGCGCGTTGCCCGCCCTGCTTCACAGAGCCAGCCCACGTGCCGCTCGTGAAGCCATACTTCCAAATATCGCGGCATCAATGCATTGCTCAATTCAGCCCCCAAGGAGTCGGTCCACCGTTGATGGGACATCGTCCGGTCCGATGGTTTTGCCGGATAAAAGGCGCGAAACCTCGGGGAGAAGGTGCTTGGGAATAAGAACCAGATTTGCATCCATAGCGTCGGCCAGCGCTACGAAAGTGCTGAGCCGGGAATCCACCTTCCCGCTAAGAGCATTGCTGATTTGGGATACGCTCATAGCCGTCAAACTTGCAAGGCTCTGCAGTGTTTTTCCCAATTGGCCACGGCGCTGCTGTAGTTGCTCGAGGACAGTCATTTTATTCTTTCAAGTAAATTATGCCTATAATTTTACGTTAAAACATAAATAATTCCGACTACATATTTATGGAAAGAAATAAAAATATTAGCTTAATTTACTTTAAAGCATAAATTTCAGCGCTTGCCAGGGCGAATTGGGACGGCTCGCGACTTTATGGCTTTGCCCGGTCCTTGCAAATATCGGTACAAAACTCCAGAAATGCCTCAACCGCAGCCGGTGGCTGTCGTCGGGATGGACGAACAGCATACAGCGGAAATTTCTCGTCGGGCCAATCGGGGAACAGCTCTACCAAAGCGCCGCTTTCGATATGTTGCGTTACCCCCAGCCCGAGTACTTGTGCGATGCCGGCGCCTGCCAGGCAGGCGTTGAGCATCGTATCGACATCCGTCATTGTCAATCGACCGGTCGTCGTAACCGGAATAACTTTCTTTCCGGAGTGAAATTCCCACGGAAATGGCTTGCCTCGCTGTGGATCGATGTATTGAATACAGTCGTGGCCGGCGAGCGCCGATGGGGTCCGAGGATGCCCGTGTTTTCTGATATAGGACGGCGACGCAACGGTAAGCACGCGGGTTACCAGAAGCAGGCGGGAAGACATACTCGAAGGCGGTTGTGGGCCGAAGCGAACTGCAGCATCTATGCCCTCTGCAACCAAATCGCCCGAATCCGGAAGTTGCACGATCACAAGGCTAAGGTTGGGATAGCGCTCGGTGAATTCTGAAAGTCGCGGCGCCAGTACACAACGTGCAAACAATGGATTCAAACTGACCCGCACCGTGCCGCGCACGCTGACAGCGGCACCCGACACAACATTCGCCGCGTCCTCAATGCCAGAGAGATGTGGCGCCGCCAACTCATACAGTCGAGCCCCCTCACCTGTCAGATGCAACGCCCGCGTTGTACGCTCCAGTAATCGAATGCCAAGCCGCTCTTCAAGCCGCGATATGGAACGGCTCACACCTGAGGCGGACAATCCCAACACATCGCCGGCGCGCGTGAAACTTCCAGTCTCGACAACAGCAGCCAGCACGCTCATTCCGGAAAGAAGTCTTCCGTCAAATCCCATTGCGCTCACCTTTGACTTTTAGCATTAATGTTATGAGTGACTATACCTTAATCAAAAATAGTCTGAGGCGTATTGTGGCAACAACGGTCGCCGAAGCGGCCACCGCCCAAGTCATTTACAAGCCAACTCAATGGAGCTCACCATGTCTGACACAGCACGCAAAATCCTCTTCAAGGGCGGTACCATCGTGACGATGGACGCCAATATTCCCAATCTGGCGATCGGAGATATTCTGGTGGAGGGCGACTGTATTACCGCCGTCGGCCCCCACATCAAATGCGAAGACGCCGAAGTCATCGACGCCACCGGAAGCATCGTCCTGCCGGGACTGATAGATGCACATCACCACGCCTGGCTAGGTGTCATGCGCCGGCTGATGCCGGATGTCGACGACCTCTTTGCTTATATCGATGTGGTCGCCGAAACACTGGGTGCGCATTATCGTCCACTCGATATGCATCTAAGCACCAGGCTGACGGCAGTCGCTTCGCTCGACGCAGGGATTACCACCATCATCGATGCCTGTCACAGCTCACGCAGTCCCGAGCACAGCGATGCCGCACTCGAGGCTTTGAATTCGTCGGGTATCCGCGCTCTGCACATGGTCGGCGCAGCGATGGACAAGAAGGCATCCAGTGCACACCTGCCGCAGGATCTGGAGCGCCTCGCTCTCAACTGGAACCAGAAAGGCAGCCTGGTGCAGGTCGGCCTGTTCGGCCAATTCAACCTTGACTGGTGGAAGGCCGCTCGCAGACTCGATATGCGTATCTTGACCGAATTCATCGGCGATCTCGCCAAGCTGGGGCCAGAATTCGCAGCGCCCGGCGTGCTGGGCGCGCACAACATCTTCAACCACTGCACGCGTCTGCCGGAGGCGACCTGGAAGCTGTTCGCGGACGCAGGCGTGAGCGTCACCGTGAATCCGCGTTCGGATGCATTGTTCGGCTTCGATGACGAGAGCTTCGCCTACCAGCAAGCGATTGACCATGGCTTGACGCCGGCACTTGGCATCGATCTCGACACCGCCTTTGGTAGCGACATGTTTGGCGAAATGCATGCCCTGTTCAGCCATCAACGGGCTGCCATGCGCTATCGCCGCTTCCATGGCGAGGCGAATACGCCCGCACCGATCTCGGTAGAAGCAGTGCTGCGGGCAGCGACAGTTAATGGCGCCCGCGCCGCTGGTCTCGAAACGTCGATCGGCACACTCACACCGGGCAAGCAGGCCGACATCATTATGGTGCGCACAAATGGCGCCGCCGTGTTCCCGGTCACCAATGCCATCGGCGCCATCGTCCAGGCGGTCGAGCGGGCTGACGTCGATACCGTGATGGTCGCAGGCCAGCTCCGCAAACGGGCCGGCAAGCTGATCGGCGTTGATCTTGGAAAGCTGAACACTGAGGTGACTGCCTCACGCGACTATCTGCTCGCAGCCAGCGGTTACCGTCCGGACATGTTCAAGACCTCGGCTTCCCGGGCAGAGGCTGCCGCCTGAGTTTATTTGGACGCCCTTCATGGGTGTCCCTTCTCAACTTTTATACTTTTATACTTTTGTAAATTTGGAGTTTCTCATGTCATCGATTCTCATGAAAACGACGGACCTGGGCGGTACCGCATCGACCCATCTGCCGCGTCCGGCCATTGCTGTTATCGCAGCGTTATTTTGCGGCTATCTTGCTGTGGGAATGCCGCTCCCCGTCATTCCACTGTTTGTCCATGACAAGCTCGGCTTTAGCAACCTCGTAGTCGGATTCGTGATCGGCATCCAGTTCCTGGCCACCGTAGCCACGCGCGGTTACGCAGGCCGCGTGACCGATCAGTTGGGCGGTAAAAGGGCGGCCTTGCAGGGCGCCGCCTTTTCCGCGCTAGGCGGCCTACTCTATTTGATTGCCGCTTACCCAGGCCTTTCGCCTGCTATCAGCCTTGCCGTCATCATCGCGGGACGCCTTGCCACGGGCCTCGGTGAAAGCCAGTTTGTCACAGGCTGTGTGTCTTGGTCGATCGCCTCGGTCGGCCCCCAGCGCGCCGGCATGTCGATGTCGTGGACCGGTATTGCCATGTTCGCCGCATTGGCAATCGGCGCACCCATCGGTATGTCGCTCTACCAAAATTTTGGCATCACGGCAGTCATGAGCGCCTGTGTCGCCGCGCCATTGCTCGCGGCAGTCATTGCCTCAGGCGCGACTTCTTATGCCTCGCCGGCGGGCGACCGGCTCCCCTTCTACCGCGTTATCAGCCAGATCTGGAGAGAGGGAATGGGCTTGATGCTGCAAGGTATCGGACTGTCTGGCCTCACCGCATTCGCCTCGCTCTATTTCGCTGCACGCGGCTGGGGTCATGCCGGCTTGGTCATGACAGCTTTCGGTATCGGCTTCATTTTCGTTCGTGCGGTTCTCGGGCATCTACCCGACCGGGTTGGCGGCTATCGTGTGGCCTTGTGGTCTCTTGCCGTCGAAGCGATCGGCCAGGCGATGGTTTGGGGTGCGCAGCATGAGTTAATGGCGCTCGGCGGCGCTCTCGTGACCGGCTTGGGATGCGCGTTGGTATTCCCCGCTCTAGGCGTCGAAGCGCTCAAGCGCGTGCTGCCGGCCAATCGTGGCAGCGCAATGGGGGCTTTTGTTGCCTTCCTTGACATTGCCTATGGTTTTGCCGGCCCCTCGGCTGGCCTCATCGCGGGCCACTTCGGTTACGCCTCTGTTTATCTGCTCGGCGCAGCGGCGGCGATGTTAGGGGCTGGACTCATCCTGGTCAGCCGCAGCACCCCGGCCTGATCGTTACATCATCCGTTCAATGATTCATTAAGGAGAATTAACATGGCGCGCATATTCATTTCCGGATCGTCCACAGGTCTTGGCCTCATGGCGGCAGAGTCACTGGCCGCGCACGGTCACAAGCTTGTACTGCATGCCCGCAATTCGGCTCGCGCCAAAGATGTTTGGCAAGCGTTACCCGAGGTCGAGGCTGTAGTTGAAGGGAATCTCGACACGATCCTGGGCGCTAAAGAAGTCGCAGCACGCGTCAACGATCTCGGTCATTTCGATGCGGTGATCCACAACGCCGCAGTCGGCTATCGAGAGGACTACCGTCTCACCAGGGACGGTCTGCCGCATGTCTTCGCGATCAACACGCTGTCCGCGTATATTCTGACGGCGCTGATCGAAAAACCGCAGCGGCTTGTCTACCTGAGTTCGGGAATGCATCACGAAGCAGACGCTAATCTCGACGACATTTGCTGGAAAAAACGGCGCTGGAACGGCTCCATTGCCTATGCCGAAAGCAAGCTGCACGATACGATGCTGGCATTCGCAATTGCTCGCCGCTGGCCAATGGTTCTATCCAACGCGCTTGAACCAGGCTGGGTGCCTACCCGAATGGGCGGTCCCGGCGCGCCCGATGACATGGATCAGGCATATCGTACACAAGCGTGGCTCGCGGCCGGCGAAGATCCAAAAACGCTTGTGACGGGTCAGTACTTCTACCATTTGCGGCCGCTTACGCCGAATTCGCAAGCGCAGGATGCCATTCTCCAGGACCGGCTCATTGCACTGTGTGAAGCGCTTTCCGGCATCAGCCTGCCGGCATAACAGCGCTGGCTATTATTTCGCTGGTCATCGACCGGCGGGCGCTGATGGTCTCAGCGCTGGGATTCGCAGAACGACTCAAGCCCTCATTCAGCGACAGCCCAACAGTCCACCAATACGCTGGCGCCGGAAATGGGAAGAGCGCCATGCACTTGAACAGCTGTCACGGGAATCGCGGTTTGAAGGCGGTCATGCCAGGCGCGCACCATGGGGCGAAAATCGTTCAGGTCCGAATGGAACTGCATGATGCGGGTTAGATTGCTGAGCTTCTGGCCTACCCGGCCGAGCTCTTGCTCCACCCGATCGATGATGAAATTCATTTCCTCATAGGCACGCGAGCGCGTGAACTTGTCCAGCCCAGCTTTCGCCACCGATGGGGCGAGTTGATCTTCCTGCGACGCCATGAAGCCCGAGCATACGGTCAGGTCGTTGGCGCGAACCACACTGATGTCGCTTGCCAGCCCCGAGCCCGCCGGAAGCGATTTCCTGTCGATCGCGGTACCACACTCCACGCAGACGAGATTGATCTCGATCATGCCGTCCCGCAAAGCGATTGCCGACGCGGGGATAACGCTGAGGGCCGGGCCGTGGCTGCCAAATTGCTCAGCCCAGACTTCGCGTAGCGCGGGCAAGTCTTCCATCGAACGCAAGTACACCTGCGCCTTGACGACATGTTTTTCGTCAGACCCGGCGGCCTGCGCCATCTTCAACAGATTCTTGAGTACATAGGTGGCTTGGCGCTTGATTTCCACACCATCCCACAAGAACTGGGGATTGGTCGTCGCTTCCTGGGCCAGCCCGCCTTTGTTAGCGCTGTCGGCAATCTGACCGGCGAGAAAAATGAATTCGCCAGCCTTGAGGACCGGTGTGAAACCGGAGGTGGCTCGCGGAGCAGGGACATCGCTAGGCGCCGTCGCCGCCGCCCGCATACCGGCCGCACCCACCATGCCGATGGCCTCAAGGCAAACATGGGCAGAAGGGGCGAGCAGGCCATCCATCACGATCGAAGTGCTGGGCGGAATGAGCGGACTCAGTACCACGCGCCGCACGTCATGGTAGGGCGGCACGAAAGCCGGACTGCGGAAATACTGATCGATTCTCACCAGGTCGGCCAAGGAGGCGCCCACCCGCCCAAGCTGTTCGCCCAGATTCTGGTAAATCCACCTGGTTTCGGTTTTGCCGGGGTGCTCCGCGAGCAACCGCCCTGGGTGGTCTGCGGCGACACCAGCGCACATGCCGCCGTCGTGCAGGGTCGCCATATTGCCCTGGCTGAATATCCAGCGGCCGGCCGTCAATGTTCGCGCCAGCGCCATGCCCTCGCCGATCGGCAGGGATTCCACTACTCGTACCATAAAGGACCTTTTCAAAAAAGATGTGAAGAATTTCTCAGAGTTCGCTCAGAGTTCGGACAGATAAGCGGTATATCGCCTGAACGTGTTTTCAGACAGGTATCTGACAACGCGATCGGTCCAATAACCGAGCAGCGCCACGATCGCGAGCGCCACGAACATGCGATCGACCTGACCGTTTAGTGAAGACTGCTGTAAAAGCGCGCCCAATCCTTCCTGCGCCGCAAGAATCTCGGCCGGAATGATGGTCATGAATGCGGAGGCTACGCCGAGGCGGATGCCGGCAAAGATATAGGGCAGCGCCGAGGGCAGCATGATCGACGCAAAGATCCGCAGTTCCGACGCGCCAAGGCACTGCGCCCCGCGTATGCGGGTGCGTGGCGTGGCCCGCACGCCGGCGGTGGTATTAACTGCGATGATAAAAAACGCACCCCAGAAAATCAGGAAGAACTTTGCCTCTTCGCCAATCCCGAACCAGACCAACGCCAGCGGAATCATCGCCGTTGGCGAAAGATTGCGGATGACCTGCAAGACCGGGTCGACCAGGGCGGCGACCAGCCGCGATCGGCCGATCAGTAATCCGATCACGACCCCGCATACCGTTCCGAGCACCAGGCCTACCGCGACGCGCAGCATCGATGCTGCAATATCCTTTAGCAGATTTTGGTGAATCATCATCGCCCAGCCTGTCGAAGCCACCTTGGTTGGCGAGGGAATCAGATTCGGGTTGATAAGGTAGTTCGAAAATATCCACCATACGATAAGAAACAGTGCGAACGAGATCATCGTCAGCACAATCGACGGCGCGTCGAGCAGGCGGGAGATACGAAGAGGGCTTTTCATTTTCTTGAATGAGAGGAAGGCTTACATAACCGGCGCCGGTGCCGGTGCCGGCGCCATCGCGCCCGCTTCGCCCAGGGCAGCGAAGGTGGCGCGAATCTGGTCCGCGATTTCGGCGACGCCGGGATCTTGCATCCGTCGCGGCCGTTCGCTTTTGACCGAAAACTCGCGCACTATGTGCGAACCCGGCCCGCGATTCATCACGCAAATGCGATCGCCCAAGAGGAGCGCTTCGTCAATATCGTGCGTAATGAACACGATCGTCTTTTTGGTCTTTTCCCATACCCGCAGCAGCTCCAACTGCATTTGCGCGCGGGTCATGGCGTCGAGTGCGCCAAATGGTTCGTCCATCAGCAGCACATCCGGATCGGCGGCGAGCGAGCGGCCGATTTGCACCCGCTGGCGCATGCCGCCGGACAACTCGGTTGGATAGCGCTCCGCATAGGCGGCGAGGCCGACGATGTCCAGGCATTCTGCAATGCGCGCATCCCTTTCCGAGCGCGGTACGCCCCGCAGCTTCAGAACAAAACGGATGTTGTCGGCCACTGTTGCCCACGGCAGCAAGGCCTGCATCGAATCCTGAAAGCACATGACACGGCGGGAGGAGTGGCCGACCAGCGGCATGCCGTCGAAGCTGATGGCGCCGCTGGTAGGCGCTTCAAACCCCGCCAGCAGGTTCAGCAGGGTCGACTTGCCACAGCCTGAAGGCCCCAGCAAACACAGGAATTCGCCACGCACAACTCGTAGCGAGCAGCGCGCCAGCGCCGCATAGGTAGACCGCCCCGTCCCGAACGTCTTTCCGATTTCGTCGAGTTCAATCACGATGTCACTGGAATTAGCGGCGGCGGTCGAGGAGGCCGAGGAAGCCGAAGAATCGGCTGGAAGCATCGGGGTAAGCGCCATTAATTACTTTGCAGGCGGCGCCAACACATGATCCGCGCCCAGCGCAGCCAGGCCATCGGTCCACAGGTATTTGGACCAGTCCATCGACCGGTCGATGGTTCCCGCGTCCTTGCTATAGGCCGAGACACTCGAAAAATCCGCATAGAACTGCTGGTCAAAGGCCATCGTCAGGTCGATGTATTTCATAACAGTCAAGGTCTGCTGACGATCGGTGCCATATTGCTTTTGCAGGAAATCGGCCAATTCTTCGGGGTGCGCTTTTGCCCAGATTGCGCCCTGCTGGGTGGCGGCCACGAATTTGGTAGCGGCCTCCTTGTTTTTCTCCAGCCACGCAGGCCTTGCGCCAAGGACCGTATAGCCACGCATGTATCCTTCAGCGGTCGACAATTGATGCACCTTGTCTCCCGAAAGCGCCTGTGACTGCAGTCCGAACGGTTGCCAGATAAAGAACGCGGCAATCGAGCCCTTGTCCAGCGCGATCGGCATCATGTTGGTGTCCAGATTGATCAGTTTGACCTGCTCGGGTTTGATGTTGTTCTTCTTCAGGTATTCGGCGACAAACCAGGAGCCGGAAGATCCGATACGGGTTGCAATGGTTTGCCCGATCATGTCCTTCGCGCTCTTGACGCTCGAAAGCGCCTGAACCACGTAGCCTTGCGTATGGCGGGTCATCGGCGCGATAACCCGGTAGTCCTGGTTATTGGCGCCCCAGTAATTGACGGAGGGCAACTCGCCGCTCATGGAAATATCGCCTTGCCCACTGCGGAACGACTGCAGGGCGGTGGTTCCTGAAGGAAATACCTTTACCTGGACGTCGAGCCCCGCCGCCTTGTAGAAATCCCCTGCAATGGCGCCCCATATCGGCGCCGAATCCGTATTGGGCGATGCAAAAAGAGTGATCGTCACCGGCGGAGTTGGCGGTGCCGCGGGCGTGCTGGCCGCGGGCTTTGCGGAGTCGTCCGATGGCCCGCAGGCTGCAAGCAGGAACAGCGACAGGGCCATGGCGGCCGCCGCTAACAAGCTGCCAGGGTTCTTGATGCAGGCGGGATAGCGCATTTTTCGTCGTCCGAAGTGTGTGGGGGGATGGGTAATGGATTAAAAAAGCAAATCACTGTTTCACAATGTCACTTTTTCACAATATATCCGAGTTATAAATGCTTTGCAAATTATCCAAATAATGGATATATAAAAATGACAAAGTAATCGCTATACTCTGAGAAGAAAGATAAAAATTTGAGAATGAAAGCAGAGGAGGCGTGATTTTTTCTCAGTCTCTGCTCTCGCGATCAGACTGACCATGTGGAATCATAATAACCAATATATGGACATTATTTCGATACGCATCCGAGTCCTCACTCGCTTCCGCTCCCATAGATGGAATGAGGCTCTGAACAAAGCGCGCGAGCTACTTGTCCGCCGCACAGAGTGAAATCCATGTTAACAAAGTTCTCGCAAAGTCTTCTGAGCACGTCTTCAAGGCACAAAACTAATCGGGTCGCTGCATCGCCCGCAAAGGCCAGTGGTACACAGGCGGCCGGACGCATTGTCGACATTCTTAAGTTGATGGCCTCCGAGCAGGGCAGCGGGCTGCGTTTTGTCGAGATTGCTGACAAGGCGCAATTAGCGCGGCCGACCGCGCACCGGATGTTGAAAACCCTTGCCGCCGAAGGCCTGGTATTCCGGGATGAGGTCAGCAAGCGTTACTCTTTGGGTCCTTTGTTGATTGAACTCGGTATTGCTGCCTCCCGGAAATTCAAGATAAGTGAACTTTGCCTGCCATACCTGCGTCGCCTCGCGGACCAGACCAGCGATACGGCTTTTTTGTTTATTCGCAGCGGCTTCGACGCCGTCTGCCTTGAGCGTATTCAGGGCAGCTACCCGATACAAACGCCGTCGGTCCCAGTAGGCAGCCGGCAGCCCCTGGGGGTGAACGCCGGTGGATTGGCTTTGCTGAGTGCTTTAGGCGACAGTGACATTGACGAGATTATCGATACGATTTCGCCGCGCCTCGCGGAATACGGATCGTTGACGAAAGCCGAACTGCGACGTTTGGCCTCTGATGCGCAGCGCCGGAAGTTTGCGGTAATCGGCGAAAAGGCAGCGCTGGGCGTAACGGCGATCGGGATTGCCATCGGAAATCGGACGGGCATCCCTTTCATTGCGTTGTCAGTCGCCACCACGACCGCACGCATGACGCCCACGCGGATAAAAGAAATCGAGCCGTTCCTGAAGCGCGCGGCGGAGGAAATTGAACAACTGATGTTGCAGGGTTAGCAATGGGAATGGGGTTTGATCCAGGCGCCCGCAAATATCGGGAAGCATCGGGAAGAATCAATTCGCAAGCCCTGCTTTCCAGAGCGGCTTGGTGATAACGATTTCCCAGTCGGCACGCGGGTGCGGCGTCGGGGCGGAACCGCGGACGCTTTGCCATATTACGACGGTATCGTCCGGATCCGGACCGAACTTGACTTCGGATTTGTCATAAAGTATTTGCCGGGCATAAAACCGCGTGAACGCCGACGAGGCATCGAACTGCTCGAAGTGGACCGCGTTGTAATAGCAGAAAAACATGTGTGGCGTATCAGCGCCCAGCGCCGCTTCGATCTTTGCGATCATTTGCGCGATGAGTTCGGGACCGAATGCGTGATAGGTAAAAAAGACCAGCTTGCCCGGCGGCAATGCGAAATCGATCACATTCGCCTCGGCAATCGTAACGCGCGGACGATCCTGAAACCGTCGCGCAATTTTGGCGGTATTCGCGCGGGCGACCTCCGCGAGCGCGGACGATAACTCGACGCCCATGACTTCCCGAAAGGGAAATTCGGTAGCCACAGCCGTAACGCGTCCCTTTCCGCAACCAAGATCGATGAAGGTGTAATCGGCAACATCCCCCAGCGCCGCAAGGCCGGCGCGCACGATGCTCGGTTGCGACCCGGCATAGGGATTGATCAGCGGCAGCAGGTTTTTGTCTGAATGGAGATCATCGACTCCGACGAAACCGCTGGTATCGATCCCGTATTGCTTATCGAACGGATGCCTGCGCTGCACGGGGGGATAAATCATCATGCCACCGGGGATTTTCTCGATGGAATTCTTGATCTGGGGGATATACAGAAAATCGCGAACCGATTTTCTCAGGCGGGATTTCAAATTAGCCACGAATTCATCCTTCACCAAATAGGCGGCGCTTGATTGCGCGCGCCAAAAAAAGCAGGGAAGGTTCAGACATGAACCGGGGCCGGCCGTTCAATGGGACCGCAAAAATGCTGTTGCGATGCCCTTGCGCAATATGGCAAAAAATCGGAAGATGATCGGATTGCCCACGATGCCCAGCAAACCCAGCACGTCGTCATTCTGGCCCGGCCTACAGAAATTCCGGCCGCCTGTAGGAACTCGATAAAAAGAATGAAATAATGACAGACGTTCCGCCCACACTCTCCGTCAAGGCGGCTTCTCCATATGAAGCTGCGATTCGCGCCGATACGCTCGCACTCCTCATTCGTCAGTCCTTTCCAGCCTTATTTCTTAGTCTGGCCATCGCCGGCATCATGTGCTGGACGCTATGGGGGGCCGTTGACCCGAGCGCCGTATGCACGTGGCTAGTCGTGCTTGGCGTGACCACGCTCATCCGCCTGGCCATGTTCCTGAGTTACTTCCGCGCGCAGCCCCAGGGACAGCGGATTTTGGCCTGGGAGCGTCCGTATGCCGTGACACTCATCCTTTCCTCGCTGGTGTGGGGACTGGGCGCGCTATATCTGATACCCAAAGGTGAGACCATGGAACAGGGTATTGTGCTGTTCTTTCTGGTTGGCATGCTCGGCGGCAGTATGGTCACCTATTCGTCTCACCGTGCAATGACAATAGGCGCGATGACGTCTGTGCTCGTGCCCAGCACGATATGGCTGTACACACAGCCGGGCCACATGGCGCTTGGCATGGCAGTCGCCTCTACCGTCTTAATGGCAGGCGCACTCCGGGCGACCAAGGTACTTGCCGACGCACTGCAGAGCCGCCTGTTGATGAGCTATCAGCTGCAGCACGCCCGTGATATCGCGGAAAACATGGCCCGTATCGATGCCCTCACCGGCATGTTCAACCGGAGAGCCTTCATCGAACGTGGCGAGCAAGTAATTCGCCTATGCGAACGCGATGCCAGACCGGTCAGCACCTTGCTGATCGATGTCGATTTTTTCAAGAGAATCAATGACACGCATGGTCACGGCGCTGGCGACCTCGTCCTGAAACAGGTGGGAACCTTGCTCGATGCGCAATTTCGCAAGTCTGACGTGTGTGGCCGCCTCGGCGGCGAAGAATTTGCCGTGCTGCTGGCCAATACGGATGCAGTCGCGGCCACAGCGCTTGCAGAGAAATTCCGCCAGACTGTCGCCACGTCATCGATTCCCTGGCAGGCAGATACCCTGAGCGTGACAGTCAGCATTGGGGTTGCTGCCGAGAGTTATGATCTTGAATCTCTGCTGCACCGTGCGGATATGGCCATGTACCAGGCGAAAGCGGGCGGGCGCAACGCCACCGTTTGCCAGCCCATTTCGGTGCATTCAATTGCGCAAAATAAAAAGAAGTAATGATTGAACCAACAATGCCTATGCCTAACAGGCAGATGCAGCCAGATGCATGCATGCCAACATGCGGCATGAATATTGCATGATTGAATATTGAATTTAATGCATACCCTGCAGTGGTTCATAAAATGGGGTCCAAGAGCGCACAACATGCCTGATCCCGCATTTACATTTATTCCAATCAATTCGTCCTGCATTCCTTTCACCTAAAAAGAGGTAGTTCATGCGCACTTTTTTTCGTTCCAACTTATCCTCCAGCCGCCTGATGCGCGCGCTTGTCGCCATGCTCGCGTTGAGCGCGGCGGCGGTCGCCAGCGCGCAGACACTGCGGATCGGCCTGGCCGAAGACCCGGATATGCTCGACCCGGCGCTGGCGCGCACCGTGGTCGGTCGTTTTGTATTCGCTTCGATGTGCGACAAGCTGGTCGACGTCGATGAAAAGCTGGGCATCGTGCCGCAGCTGGCGACTTCGTATCAATGGTCGCCGGACAACAAGGTGTTGACTTTGAAATTGCGCCAGGGCGTCACCTTTCAGGATGGTGAAAAATTCGATGCCGCTGCAGTCAAGTTCAATATCGAGCGCGGTAAAAACCTGCCGGGATCGGCCCGAAAAGGTGAATTGGCGCCGGTCGAGAGCGTCCAGGTGGTTGATGAAACTACCGTCAAATTGATCCTCAGCACGCCGTTTGCGCCATTGCTCAGTATTCTGGCCGATCGGGCCGGCATGATGGTTTCGCCGAAGGCGGCGAAGGCCCATCCAAGCGATTTCGCCAATAATCCGGTGTGCTCGGGGCCATTCAAATTAAAGGAACGCGTACCGCAGGACCGCATCGTGCTGGAGCGCTACGACGGTTACTGGGACAAGAGCGCGATCCACTTCGATAAAGTGATTTATCAACCCATCATCGACGCCACAGTGCGGCTGGCGAACTTGCGCTCGGGGCAACTCGATATCATCGAACGGGTCGCCACTTCCGACATGGCGGCATTGAAGGCGGAAAACAAATTCGGCCTGGCGCGCTTCCCTGAACTCGGTTACGTCGGTATCTCAATCAATACCGGCAAAGGCGAGATGGCAAAAAATAACCCGCTCGGACGCGATCCACGTGTGCGCGAAGCGTTTGAACTCTCGCTCGATCGCGACGGCATCGTACAAGTAGGCGCCGATGGCGAGGGCGTCGCCGGCAACCAATGGGTGCCGCCATCGAATCCGTATTACGACAATAAATATCCTGTCCCTAAACGCAATATTGCACGCGCCAAAGAGCTCTTGAAAGAGGCCGGCGTGACCAACCCGAGCTTTTCTTTGATGGTACCGACCACCGCGTCTGACCAGAAAGTCGCGCAGGTGGTGCAGGCGATGGCGAAGGAAGCCGGTTTCGATATTAAAATCCAGTTGACCGAATCTGCGACCACCTATCAGTTGGCCGATTCGGGGCAGTACCAGGCGTACTTGAGAAACTGGAGCGGCCGCCCGGACCCGGATGGTAATTTGTTCGCCTTCTATGCTTGCAAGCAGGCAATGAATTTCCCTGGCTACTGCGATCCCAAAATCGATGCGCTGCTGAGCGATGCGCGCGGTACGGTGGATGTTGCGCAGCGCCGCAAACTGTACGATCAGTTTGCCGACGTCATCATCCCGGCCAAGCCGGTGGTCTATCTCTACCATCGCAATTGGCTGTGGGCCTATAACAAAAAACTGGCTGGCCTGCGCACTATTCCCGATGGATTGATCCGGGTGCAAGGGTTGAAGATGTAAGGCTTATTTTGCCGGCATATCGATGGATATGCCGGCAGGATACACTTCAGAAAAATCATATCTGCAGCGCCTGCCTGCCGTCCTCGTTCCAGTCCGGCTTGGCCTCGAACCATTCGCTGAGAAAATCGATAAAGGCGCTCACCTTGGCGGACAGATTCATGCGTTCCGGATAAACGGCGAAGACATCGGCCACCGGCAAAGCCCAGTCTTGCAGTATCGGGACCAGGCGGCCCGCCTGCAGATGCGTATGCACGTCCCACTCGGAACGCATCAGGATGCCGAAGCCGGCCAGCGTCCACAGCAATGCGGTTTCGCCATCGTTGGTGCTGAGCGCGCCGCGCACTTTGACGGTTTCGCGCTTGCTGCCGCGAGTCAGATGCCAGGTGCCATAGGCGGCGTCGCTCTCGCGCAGGACGATGCACTGGTGCGCCTGCAGATCGTGCGGCGTGATCGGCGCGCCGGCCTTTGCCAGATAGGCGGGAGCAGCACACAGCAAACGCCGGTTGCCGGCGATTTTGCGCGCCACCATGCGCGAATCCGGCACTGTGCCGAACCAGATCCCGATGTCGAACGCCTTGTCGGCCAGATTGACTGCGCGATCGGTCAGCTCCAGTTGCACCTCCACCTCCGGGTAGCGGCGCGCGAATTCGATGATGGCTGGCGCCATATGGCGGCGGCCGAATCCGAACGTGGCGTTGACGCGCAGCAGCCCCTTGGGCATCGCGCGGCTGCTGGAGATACTGCTTTCGAGTTCCTGCAGATCGGCCAGCAAGCGCGAACCGGTCGCGAGATACAACTCCCCTTCATGCGTGACACTCAGCCGCCTGGTAGTGCGGTTGAGCAATCTGACGCCCAGCCGTTTTTCCAGTTGCGACAAGCGCGAGCTGATCGCCGGCGGCGTCACGCCGAGCTCCCGTGCCAGCGCGACCAGGCTTCCCTGCTTGACCAGCTGCACGAAAAAATCGAGATCGGAAATCGCATTCATTAGTGAATTTATCCCGCCAATTAGTAAATTTAATTAAATAATAGATAAAACAAGATTGTATTATGAAATTAAATCAGCTTGCTAAACTGCCCTTCAGTCGCTGTCTCCCCGCTTGACACCCATTTCGACAGTCGTTCCCTAGGATTAAAGAAACATGGCGCAAACCCTTTATCAGAAACTGGTCGATTCACATACGGTGACCCGGCTCGATACCCAAAACGTGCTGCTCTACGCCGACTTGCACATCATGAACGAATACACCAGTCCGCAGGCTTTCACCGGACTGAAGGCGCATGACCGCGCGGTCGCAGTGCCGTCCCAGCAAATGGCGGTGATCGACCATATCATCCCGACCCATCCAGTGCAGTTGCGCGTGATACAGGATCCGTCGTCGGCCCTGCTGGCCACCAATATGGCGAAAAACTGTGCGCAACACAGCATCGCTCTATTCGACACCAACGACACGCTGCAAGGCATCGAGCACGTGATCGCGCCGGAACACGGCATGATCCGCCCCGGCATGGTGGTGCTGTGCGGCGACAGCCACACCACCACTTACGGCGCGCTGGGCGCACTCGGTTTCGGCATCGGGACTTCGGAAGTAGAACACGTGCTGGCGACCCAGACCCTGGTGTACCGGGTAGCGCAGGATATGCGCATTACGATCGACGGCGCGCTGTCGTCCGGCGCCACCGCCAAAGACCTGATCATGTACATCATCAGCCGCATCGGTGCGCAGGGCGCGCGCGGCTATGCGGTCGAATTCGCCGGCGCGGCCATCGAGGCATTGTCGATCGAAGCGCGCATGACCCTATGCAATATGGCGGTTGAAGCCGGCGCCCGCGGCGCGCTGATCGCGCCCGACGCCAAGACCCGCCACTATGTGCTGGAACGCACGCCCGACATCGCCGGTGAAATGATCGAGCGCTGCCTGACGGACTGGGCCGCACTGTATAGCGACCGGACCGCCCATTTCGATCTGGAATACCGCTTCGACGCCGCCGACGTCGCTCCCTTTGTCACATGGGGCACCAGCCCGGATCAAGCGGTCGCCATCGACGCCGTCGTGCCGCAGCCGGAAGCGGCCGTCGACGCCACCGCGCGCGCCGCGCTGGAACAGGCGCTGCGCTATACCGGACTCAAGAGCGGCATGGCGATGGAAGGCCTGCCGGTGCAGCGCGTTTTCATCGGCTCCTGCACCAACGCGCGCATCGAGGATTTGCGGGCGGTCGTTGCGGTGGTGCGCGGACGCAAGGTGGCGCCGTCGGTACGCGCCATGGTGGTGCCCGGCTCCGGCGCAGTAAGGCTGCAGGCCGAGCAGGAAGGCCTGGCCGCGATCTTGATGGAGAGCGGCTTCGAATGGCGCCAGCCCGGCTGCTCGATGTGTCTGGCGATGAATGACGACGTGCTCGCGCCCGGCGAGCGCTGCGCCTCCACCACCAATCGCAATTTCGAAGGGCGCCAGGGGCGCGGCGGCATCACGCACCTGATGAGTCCGGCCATGGCCGCCGCCGCCGCCATTACCGGCTGCATTACCGACGTACGAAAACTGGAAATATCTCATGTCTGATACAAAATTAATTCAGGGCGTGGCTGCGCCGCTGCCGATCGCCAATCTGGACACCGACCAGATCATGCCCAAGCAATTCCTGCGCATCATCGATAAAGCCGGCCTGGACAAAGGACTGCTGTACGACCTGCGCTTCGATGCAGACGGCCGGCCGCGTGCGGATTGCGTGCTGAACCAGCCGGCCTACGCTGGCGCCTCCGTGTTGATCGGCGGTCCCAATTTCGGCTGCGGATCGAGCCGCGAGCATGCGGTGTGGGGTCTGCAGCAATTCGGCATCAAGGTGATCATTGCGCCCAGCTTCGGTGAAATTTTTTACGGCAACGCCATGAACAATCAGTTGCTGCTGATCATGCTTGACGAAGCGGACGTGCAGCGTATCCTGGCCGACGCATCCAATCCGGCGGCCAACCAGATTACGGTCGATCTGGAAACGATGACCGTGCGCAGCCACAACCACCAGGCGGCTTTTTCGCTGGCCGAGCGCCATCGGCGCATGTTTCTCGAAGGTCTGGATATGATCGGCGCATCGCTCACGTTCAAGGAACAGATCCTGGCGTTTTCTGCCGCGCACTGGCAGCAACGTCCGTGGCTCAAGGACGTCGCCCTCAAGACCAGGGAGCGGCTGAACATGCAGGCCGGGAATGCGGCCAAATAAGCGGGCCAAAAAGCAGTAGAAAAAGCAGGACAAAAGGCAGGACAAAAGGCAGGACAAAGCGCGGCATTCCCGCGCAGCGGTATTTTCGGGCGGCTAAAAAGGACTGTTGCGCATTCATGCGCCAGTGATAATAAACAAGCCGCGCAACTTTTTTACAGGAGACAAAATGGAAGCAACGATTACCCATCCGGCGCAAGCGCAGCAGAGTGTCTTGCGCAAGCTGCTCAATTACAAAATCGGGCCGCTGCCCTTGCCGCTGTATCTGGCGATTTCACTGATCACCATCGCCGCGGCCTTGAACAAGAAATTACCCAACGACATGATCGGCGGCTTCGCCGTGCTGATGCTGATGGGCTTCCTGCTGGGCGAAATCGGCAGCAAGGTGCCGGTATTGAAGAGTATCGGCGGCACCGCCATCCTATGCATGTTCGTTCCCTCGGCGATGGTCGGATACAAAGTGATGGATCCGGAAATGCTGAAGGCCATCAGCACCACCATGAAGACGGCGAATCTGCAGTATTTCTATATCGCCTGCCTGGTCGCCGGCAGTATTTTGGGCATGAACCACAAGATCCTGATTCAGGGCTTCATGCGCATGTTCATTCCGCTGCTGATCGGCACCATCGCCGCCGTCGCCGCGGGCATCGCGGTAGGGCTGCTGTTCGGCTACGACCCCAAGCACACTTTCTTTTACATCGTCATGCCGATCATCGGCGGCGGCATCGGCGAAGGGATTTTGCCGCTTTCCATTGCCTATTCGGAGATCCTCGGCAAACCCCAGGCGGACCTGGTCGCCATGCTGGTTCCCGCCGCGCTGCTGGGCAACGTGGTGGCGATCCTGGCGAGCGGGCTGCTCAAGCGCATCGGCGAGAAATATCCCGCCGTCAACGGCGACGGCATCCTGATCAAGACCGGAGAAGACCGCGAACTGCTCAGGGAGCAAGGCGCCGACAAGCCCATCGATTTAAGCTTGATGGGCGCAGGCCTGCTGATCGGCTGCGCATTCTTCATCCTGGGTTCGCTGCTGGCGCCCTATACCGGCATCCCGGGCCCGATCCTGATGATCATCAGCGCCGCGGTGTTGAAAGTGAGCAAAATCATTCCGGAGAAAATGGAGCTCGGCGCTTACCAGATGTACAAATTCATGTCGGCCAATCTGACGTTCGCGATCCTGGTCGGGCTAGGCGCCTTGTTCACTTCATGGAACGATCTGGTCAAGGCCTTCACGCCCGGCTACTTCATCATCTGCGCTACCACCGTTGCGGCGATGGTCGCCTCCGGCTTTTTCGTCGGCGCCTGGCTGAAAATGTATCCAGTCGAATCCGCCATCGTCACGGCCTGCCATAGCGGCCTGGGCGGCACCGGCGACGTCGCGATCCTTTCGGCCTCGAACCGGATGGGCCTGATGCCCTTCGCGCAGATCTCCACCCGCATCGGCGGCGCGGCGATGATTGTCCTGGCGACGGTGCTGATGAAGCTGTTTCACTGAGCGCCTGCAACGTATTGCGTAAAAAATGACAGCCCTGGCTGTAATGCCGTTCAGTTACGACTGAACGGCATTTTTATTTGTGCGTCCAGCTGATAGTCGATTTGTTTCGGTTCATCAGATGGCAATGGCACTCTTGTCAGGACATGCTTGTTTAAGAATATAAAGTTGGTATCGTTCGTCTTGGATGACGATGCATTGCATTAAAAAGAAGTTCAAATTTTCTGGGCTTTGGGCATCTCCCGTAGTGTGGGACATCAGCACACTACGTTCTGTCGGAATCGGAGGTGGGCGACTGCCTCCGCTAACCTGATCGCTGGGGTGAAATTTCCCTGCGCGAATCAACTACGGGTCGACAAATTACTCTGTCAGTTTTCTGAATTTATAAGGAAAAAATGAGCATCACGCCCCGAATACTTGGATTGATAATCCCACTATTGTTAATCGGTTGCACCAAATGGGGGCCAGACAAAAAGGGCAGTCGCGCAGTTGACCTATACTTAGATGTTCAGGAAACTACCCCTCAAGGCACTATACCGAGTGGCACTGTCTGCCGAGTTGACCAGAGAGTATCAGGCGGCAAGGTAGACGCTTTTCACAAAATAGAATGCCAAAATGGTCAATCGGGCTATCTAAAGTTGGGGGATGATGAAGAGGTATTTGAACCTAAGCATCAACCCCGAAGGGCTGATTGGGGGCCAGACAAAAAGGCCAGTCGCGCAGTTGATCTATACCCAGAGATTCAGGAACTTACCACTCAAGGCATTATTCTGAGTGGCGCCATCTGTCGAATTGATCAGAGATTCTCGAGTGGCAGGGCATTCATTTTTCACAAAATCGAATGCCAAAATGGTCAATCTGGGTATCTATTGGTGGGAGATGAGCAGGCATTTGAACCTACGCATTAAGCATCAACCGCGAAGGGCTCATGCACGGACTGTTTACTTTCGGATACGGGTTAATTTTAATGACCTGCTTGGAGTGTTTTAGGAAATTATCAATATCGGCAGGAGCGTAGATATCACCGACTGTCCAGCGCGGATCGACAATGTTGATCCCCAACTCCGCGAAAGACGAGATAATTTCCCCTGAGCAGCTATGATCGACCAGACTGTATTTCTCATCTTTCACGATTTTATTGACCACCGACTGGAGCAACTTTTGCTTCTCTACGTCATCCAGTTGGATAACGTAACCTATCGTGCTTCGCTTGCTCTCTTGGTCGGATAGGTATTGCTCTTTTCCGCGAATATCCCATGAAGTTGGGGCTCGTCCATAGATCACACCACCGATATTGATGGCAACGTGGCCAAATTGAGAACCCATTCGCGTAAGAAGACTGTCACTAATCAGGATTTCGACTTTGTTGTCCAAGAATCCTTCATGAAAATTAAGAGCGCCTATCTGTTCTATTGCCCTGCTTGCGCCTTCTCGGGTGCGAGTAGGAAAGCGTGTGTAATCAGGGTAAAACTTCGGAAGATATGCCGCATTCAAGGCGGGCATAAGTTGACGATAAGCATCTACCAGTCTCTGCTTGATTTCAATTTCCTGTAGACGAGCAACGCCATATTCATTTTCCCAATTTTGGCGAGCTGCGTCAGAATGCATTCGCGATAGCACGTAGCCCAGTACGGCCAATTTCTGCATTTCGGTTGGGTATTTAGGGTTATCGTAAACATGCCAAAGTTTCAAAAGACTAACTTGTTCACTGAATTTACGGTCAGCATTCGCTTTGGCATTTACTCCTTGTTGACGCCGAGCTCCAAGCATTGCTCTAAGCCCGACTATTGTGGATGGCTGAAGGTTTCCTTATGGCGTCTTTTTGTCATCAAAAAAAACATTCTACAAGGCCATATTTATGGATGGATACCCGACAAACTTGTCAGGCGTTGTGTATATCCCGTTCACAGAAGGAAATATTGCTGCGGCCTTCCATGCACTTTGGCGCGAGCTGGCAGACATCTATCTTGAGCAGATTTTAAAACCAACTTTCACGTGCAAAAATCGGTTTTAAGCCGATGTATTTTGACCTGCGTGGATTCGGCTAGCCTGTAATCCCACTCGTAGGCGGGTGTCGTACAATGACGCGTTTTGTCCCTGGAACACAGACCTTAAGAGATATCGTAATGCCAAATAATTTCAGCAAGATCATGAAGAAACTTGAAATAGCAATCATGCTGCTTGCATTGACCGGCGCTGCGATGTCGGTTCGCGCGGCGGAAATCCGCGTAATGACCGGCGGAGCTCCGAAGCATGTGCTGGAGGTTCTTACGCCCGAATTCGAGAAGCAAACCGGCCATAAGGTGAACTTTACGTTCGCCGTGATTACCGATATCCGCAAGAGGCTCGCGGCAGGCGAAAAAACCGACATGGTTTTGATGCCGGTGCCGGCCATCGACGCCTATATCAAGGAGCAAAAAATGCGTGCGGAGGGGCATGCCGCTCTCGGCCGGATCGGCATCACGATGATCGTGCGCCAGGGAATGCCGTTGCCCGATATTTCAACGCCAGAGGCGTTCAGGAAAGTGCTGCTCGACGCGCGCTCGGTCGTCTATTCCACGCCGACAGCTACGCCGAGCGGCGCGCACATGGCTAAGGTGATCGAGCAACTCGGTATTGCCGAGGCCATGCAGAAAAAGGTCATTTACCGGCCCGCGCTCGAGGGCGGTGCGGAGCTTGTGGCGAAGGGTGAAGCGGACATCGGCATCTATCCGTCCAGCGAAATCATGCATGTCAAAGGGGTGACGCTGGTCGGGCCGCTGCCGAGCGCGTTGCAGCTCAACATTGTCTACGGCGCCGCAGCGATGACCGACAATCCCGCGCCGGAACCGGCTCTGGAATTCATAAAATTCCTTGCCGATCCGGCCAACCGCAAGGTCTGGAAAGAGGCGGGTTTCGATTCACCGGAATCGTCACCCATGTAACTCGCGTATTATTTTTCGCTTGTTTTTTGCTTACTTTTCAACATACAAATCGTTGTCCTTATCCTGCAATAAAACTTGCGAATACTTGCCCGTATCCGCTTCATCAAATTGCGCTTCGGCCCAACTACGGCACGGTTCGCATGCATAGCGCGGAATCTGCACCGCAAAGACGTGACCATGGCTGCCAGTATCGGCGCGCGATTCGATCGTGACAGCGCCGCCGCAATCGCTGCAGGTGCGCACGGTTTCCGTTTGCGATTCGCGGATGCCGGCCGTGTCGTAATAAATCTGGCTCGAACGCGTATGGAACGCTTTTTCGGCGTACACCTGATTACGCAACGCATGGCGGTTCGCCCATCGGCTGAGTGTGACTTCCTTGAGCTTTTCAAGATAGGCGGTAATGTGCGCCGGCTGGATCTGGTCTTCGGCATCGTAATCGGGTTCGCGAATTTGCGAATAATCCATGCCGGCCATCGCCAGGATAATGCCGGTATTGATATACGGCAGCGCGCTTTCAATCGAATAGCCGCCTTCGAGCACTGCGATATCCGGCTTGAGCCTGTCGTTCAAGACCGCATAACCGTGCGCGGTAAACTTCATGTTCGTGATCGGATCGGAATAGTGATTATCCTGACCGGCCGAATTGATGATCAGATCGGGCTGGAATTCGGCCAGGATCGGCATGACGATTTCGTCGAGCACGTATAAAAAACCTTCTTCGCAGGTCTCTGGCGGCATAGGCAGATTAATGGTCATGCCGAAGGCATTCGGTCCGCCCATTTCGTCCGGAAAACCGGAACCCGGGTACAACGTGCGGCCGTCCTGATGCATCGAAATGAACAGCGTATTCGGATCGTGCCAGAAAATGTCTTGCGAGCCATCGCCATGATGGCAATCGGTATCGACGATGGCAATTTTCTTGATGCCGTTGCTTGCGCCGTATTTGTGGCGGATGTACTCGACCATGATCGCTTCCATGTTCAACGTACAAAAGCCGCGCGTGCCGTGCACGACGCGCATCGAATGGTGGCCGCATGGCCGCACCAGCGCAAAGGCATTGTCGACTTCTTTTTGCATGACCTTGTCGGCCGCCGTCAGCGTGCCGCCGACCGCGATCAGATGCGAGGCGTGGACGATTTCATCGATGCCAGGCACGCAGAAGTGCACGCGCTGAATATCTTCGGCCGTGGCCAGATCGGGCTTGAATTCGACGATGTTGTCGAAGTCGAGCAAGCCTTCTTCATTGACCTGGTCTTGCGTATAGAGCAGCCGCTCTTCGCGTTCAGGATGGGTAGGCGAAATCGCGTAGTCAAATGCTGGGAAAAATATTAGCCCGGTTTTCTTTTTCACGGATGCCTCTCTTACTGTAATGCGTGTTTAGTCAGTCCGGGCTTGATCTGCAATCTGACCCGAATGTTTTTGCCGGTCGTGGCCGAGTTGCGGATGACGTTAAACGTCTGGCTGTCCGCCACTTCGATTTCCAGATCCGATTCCTGTGCGCCGGCGATCCGGGCGATCTGTTCGAGCCGTTCCTTGCCGACCGCGACCAGATCGGCCATCGTAAAGCTCTTTGGAATATCGGTCTGCAGGCCTTCTTCGGCAATCGTCATGATGCCCTCTTCGGTATCGGCCATCAGCGTCAATTCGACCGTGGTGCGCGCCATCGCCGCGCCGCTCGCATTGATGACGTCCGAGTTTTCCGGCACCACCACGGCCATGTTCAGCAACTGTCCCACATGCTTGGCCAGATACGGGGCCGGACCGCCGACGATGATCGCTTCGGTCGGCGCCAGCTCTTTGCCTTCGAGCATTTCGTGAATCGTGTAGACCGGCTTGCGGTTGACTTCGGCAATCATGCTGCGCACTTTGGCGGCAATCGTTTCGCACGCCAGACTCATGATTGCCTGGGCGGTCTGTTCCGGCGTCTGGTCCAGTTCGGCGGCCAGCGAGCTCATCGCGGCCAGCGCCTTGGCCTTGTCGCCGATATCGGCCAGACCAAGCACAATCATCGCATCGGTCGGCGTTGGGACCGGGCCATCGAAGGCCATCGCCGAGCCACGGCGTTCAGGGCCGATGACGAGTTGTTGATTGATCACGCGCACATGACTGTCGCCGCCGACGGCGATCGAATGGGTCAAAAGGCCGCGGATCAGCGTCTTGTGTTCTTCGATTTGCACACCTTTCGGCTCAAGTAACGGTGCGCCATCGGCAAACAGGGCGATATCTGTTGTAGTGCCGCCGACGTCGATCGAGACGGAATCCCTGGCTGCCGATATGAACGGCAACACGCCCATGATGGTCGCAGCCGGACCGGACAGAATTGTTTGCACCGGATAGTGGCGCGATTGCTCGACGTCGATGGTGCCGCCGTCGGCCTTGAGGATATACAGCGGTACATCGATGCCCAGTTGTTGCATGTAGGCGCCGAGCTGGTCGGCCATACCGCTGTGCAGACGCCAGATCGCTTCGTTCAGGTAAGCAGTTGAAATACGTCGCGGGAAATCGAGCGCGCCCGACAATTGGTGGCCGACTGTCACATGCTTCACGTGCTGCGTCTGGCCGTTCAGCAGCGCTTGCACCGTCAATTCGTGCGCCGGGCTGCGCGTGGAAAATTTGCCGACTACGCCGACATGTTCGATGCCTGTGGCGGCAAAGTGCTTTTTGAGCGCGACAATTTCGTCTTCATCGACGCTTTCCGCTTCCACGCCGCGGTGGTTCATGTAGCCGGCGATATACGAGGACTTATCGCTGAGCGGCAAATCCCGATGCGACACGCCTGGTCCGCTCATGACGATCAGGCCGACCGGGTCGAGCTGATGCTGGGCAACGGCATTGGTCGAAATCGTCGTGCTTAAGACTATGCGTTGCAATTGTTTGATTTCGGCCGCTTCGGCCACCGATCGGGTCGCCAGCATGACCGATTTGAGCAAGTCGCTCTTGTCTGTCATGACTTTCGATTTGCGGAGAATTTTACCGTTCTGCATCAAAACAGAGTCGGTATGGGTTCCACCCACGTCAATTCCAAGGATCATTGTTATCAATAAATAGAAAGGGGAATAGGGGCATCGCGTCAGATCGGAAAACCCGACTCATGCATGCGGTCAACCGATATTATAAAGCGCAGCCACGGGCTTGCATTGGCAGCCCATGGCACTTCATCAGCGTTGCCTTAAAACGTTTCCCAATCGTGATTCGTCGAAGTTGAAGTTGAAGCTAAGGCCGGGGAGGCGCGACTGCGGTTTTTCACAGCTTTAGTGCTTGGCGTCGCCCTGATAGGGCGAGCGGATTCGGCGACAGGCACAGACTGCACAGACTGCATATCATCGATTTTAAACACACGCACGGCATTTGCCAGCTCGCCTGCCTGCTTCTGCATTGCTTCGGATGCCGCCGCCGCTTCCTCCACCAGCGCAGCATTCTGCTGAGTGGCCTCATCCATCTGGCCGATGGCCTGATTGATTTGCTCGATTCCGGCCGACTGTTCCTCGGTGGCGGCAGTAATTTCGCCCATGATGTCCGTCACCCGTCTGATGCCTTCGACAATGCCTTCCATCGTCGTGCCTGCTTGCGCGACCAGCGTGCTGCCTTTTCCCACATTGTCGACCGAGTCGTCAATCAAGGCTTTGATTTCTTTGGCGGCGGCAGCCGAACGTTGCGCCAGATTACGCACTTCTCCGGCGACGACGGCAAAACCGCGGCCTTGTTCGCCCGCACGCGCGGCCTCCACTGCCGCGTTCAAAGCCAGAATATTCGTTTGAAAGGCAATGCCGTCAATGACGCTAATGATGTCGACAATTTTTTTCGACGATGCATTGATGGCAGCCATGGTGTCGACTACCTGATGCACCACAGCACCGCCCTTCGCAGCAATATCCGACGCTGACGCCGCCAACTGATTCGCCTGGCGGGCGTTGTCGGCATTCTGCTTGACCGTCGAAGTCAATTCCTCCATTGACGACGCAGTCTCTTCCAGCGAGCTGGCCTGCTGCTCGGTACGCGAGGATAGCTCTTGGTTTCCTTGCGCGATTTCACCCGAAGCGCTCGCAATGGCGCTGGCGCCCTGCATCACTTCAGTGACCAGCCCGCGCAACGAGTTGTTCATCACGCGCAGTGACTCAAGCATCTGGCCGGCTTCATCCTTGGAGGTGACCTGGATACCGGTGCTCAGATCCCCATTCGCCACGCGGCGCGCGACGCCGATTGCAACCGACAGCGGCCTGACAATGCTGGTTTTCAGCGCGACGCCGCACAAGACCACCAGCAGCGTCAGGAAAACGGTAAAGGCCAGTTGCAGACGAAAGCTCATGGCGGAGGCTTGTTCGATCTCTAGCGCGTCGTTGTCGATCTGCTTGCGCTGCATCGCCACCAGCTCGCGCAACAGTTCCTGGTATTTGGCAGCTGTCGGAACGAATTTCTCGTCCAGTATCTTGGCCGCCTCCGCCATGTTGTTGGCGTCCTTGGTTTTCGTGATCGCCGCTTTTTGCAGGTTGTAGTCGTCACGCGACTTGCCGATCTCTTTAAGCAGCTGGGTCTCTTGCTCAGACGTGAGCAGCTTCTCGACCTTTTTCAGGATTTCGCCCGCCTCTTTCGAACTGCTGGCCGAGTCCTCCGCAAAAAACGATACGAGGGAGTTGTCTGCGCTTTTGGCGATTGCAATGTTGCGGCGCGAGCCGCCGTAAATAATCCGGTACCAGTCGTTCACCAAGCGCTCTTTGGTCAACGGCAGTTCCATTAGCTCCTTTACGGATGCTGTCATTTTGTTCAACTGCCACAAGCCGATACCGGTAGTGACTGTTGAAACCAACAAAACAATACCAAAGATGATTGTTATTTTTTTACCGATGTTTGCATTTTTCATGAACGACATAGTGCGATTTATTCCTCTAAAAAATTGCTGTTCGGCCGATTTACATCGCCGATGGGTGCTTCTCGGCAGCATGGACGGATACGCATTGTGTCGTATGGGACTATTTATTACGGTCAGGAAAGATGTGAACTTTAGATAGCGCATCAAAATATCGGCCATCGTTGTGTTCATGCATAGATCAAAAATAATCACCTATTGTTTTTTACAGTCCAATGTAAAATTTCTATCGAGCAATAGTCGAATATTTATTGCCAGACGTTCGTCAACGGCATTAGAAGCAGAAAGCAGAAAAAGCAAGTCTTCTTCCCGAACATCGATACAACTTTCCCGGGGACGCCCGCTCGTCTCCGCATCCTCACTGGAACCATAAAAAAACGATGAGTGATTCAACCGATAACAAACCCCGGCGCGATTTTCTGATCAAATCCCTCGCCAGCGCGGCTGGCGCTGCCACGGCGGTCGCTGTGCCGCTAGGGGCGGCCGCGCAAGCAAAACCGGCCGCGCTGGGCAACCCGGCGTCGAGTGCCGAGGAAGCCGCCGGCTACGAGTGGCTAAGACCGGGCGAGCAGACCTTTGTGGAGGCGCTGGTCAATCATCTGTGCCCCGCCGACAAATCCTCGCCGAACGGCATGGACATGGGCCTGAATATATTCTTCGATCGCGCGCTTGCCGGCGCATGGGGGCAAGGCGATCGCCTCTACCTGCAGGGTCCCTTCATGAAGGGCAGCGCGAACCAGGGCTATCAACTTGGCCTGACGCCGGCGGCCCTTTTCCGCGCGGGAACGGAAGGGCTGACTGCATACTGCGCGGCCACATACAAGAAGACGTTCGATCTCCTCCCTGCTGAAACCAAAGAGGAAATTCTGAACGGTCTCCAGGGCGGCAAGATTGAATTGCCCAACGGCGTTCCTTCCGCCGTCTATTTCACCCACATCCTCCAAATGTTCTATGAGGGCATGTTCGCGGACCCGATCTATGGCGGCAACCGCAACAAGGCGGGCTGGAAAATGGTCGGCTATCCCGGCGTGAACACAGCCAACAAGATCAATATCGTCAAGTTCAAAAACAAGCCATACACCCCTGACCCGATCAGCATCGCCGACCTTAGCTAAGGAAATTAAATGAGAAAGATGAATGAAGTAGACGTGGTATTGGTCGGCGGCGGTTGGACCGGTGGTATTTTAGGCAAGGAGTTGTCCGAGGCGGGATTGAAGGTGGTGTGCCTTGAGCGCGGCGGTCCTCAATCGTCGGCGGAAGACTTTACGGTGCCGCGCATGCGCGACGAGCTGGCGATCGGGCAGCGTCACGGCTTGATGGTCAATACCACCGACAATACTGAAACCATCCGGAATCGCGCGGAAGAAACGGCCTTGCCCTATCGCCGGCTGGGCTCCTATCTGATGGGAATAGGCGTTGGCGGCGCCAGCACGCACTGGAACGGCCATACCTGGCGCTGGAACGATACCGAGTTCAAGATCCGCTCCAATTACGAGGAAAAATACGGCAAGAAGTACATTCCCGAAGACATGACGATTCAGGACTGGGGCGTCACCTACAAGGAGCTGGAAAAGTATTACGACAAGTTTGAGAAGGTCGCGGGCATTTCCGGCAAGGCAGGCAATATCAAGGGGAAGAAGATCGAAGGCGGCAACGTGTTCGAGGCGCCGCGCACCGGGGACTATCCGCTGCCGCAGCTACAGAATGGCTATTCGGGCGAACTGTTTGCCGATGCCGCCAAGAAGATGGGTTATCACCCATTTCCCCGTCCAACCGCCAACACATCGCAGGCGTATACCAATCCGGATGGCGCCAAATTTGGCGAATGCCAGTACTGCGGTCATTGCGAGCGTTTTGGCTGCGAAGCCAACGCCAAGGGCGGAGCGCACATGACCGTGCTTCCGGCGGCAATGAAGCAAAAGACGTTTGAAATGCGCACCAATGCCTGGGTCACCAAGGTCGAACGGGACGCGTCCGGCAAGAAGGCAACCGGCGTCACCTATACCAACACCATTACCGGCGAAGAATGCTTCCAGCCCGCCAAAATAGTGATGCTGTGTGCCTTTGGCATGAACAACGTGCATTTGATGCTCTTGTCCGGCATCGGCGAAGCATACGATCCGGTCACGGGCAAGGGCGTGATCGGCAAAAATTATTGCTACCAGACCGGCGCCGGTGCAATGCTCTTCTTTGACGACAAGCATTTCCACCCCTTTATGGCCTCGGGCGGCATGGGCGTTCTTATCGATGACTTCCACGGCAACTGGGATTTCGACCGTACGTCTCACAACTACATCGGCGGCTCGATCATTGGCACCAGCATCTATGGCGGCCGCCCAATTCAGTGGCGCCCGACGCCCGACGGCACGCCCGCATGGGGCAGTAAATGGAAGGAAGAGACCGTCAAGTGGTATGACCGCTCCATGAATATTACCGCCAGCGGCAGTGTCATGCCCAACCGCGGCAACTACCTGGATCTCGACCCGACCTATAAGAACAGGTTCGGTTCGCCGCTGATGCGCATGACGTTCGATTACAAGGACAACGAGCGCAAGCTCTCTGCGCATTCGGCCCAGGTCATTAACAACATTGCCGCCTCGATGAATCCGACCCGCTTGACCAAGGCGGCCGCACGCAACTCATGGAGCGCCGTGCCTTACCAGAGCACGCACAATACCGGCGGCACGATCATGGGCACTAACCCTGGTAATTCGGTCACCAACAAATACGGCCAAGTATGGGGCGTGGATAACCTTTTCATCATGGGCGCGTCCCTGCTCCCCCATAACTCCGCTTACAACCCGACCGGTCCGGTGGCCGCTATCGCTTACATGGCCGCAGACATCATCAAAAACGTCTATATCAAGAATCCCGGAAAACTGATCGATGCATAAATCACTCTTACCCCCTGCACTCTTACCCCTTATTCTCGTGGCCGGCGTACTGTACGGCGCCAGTGCCGCCGGTGCATCTGCCGAAGATCTTGGCAAAAAAACCTACGAGCTTTGCATCGCCTGCCATTCCCTCAAGGCTGGCGAAAACGGCACCGGACCGACGCTGTACAACCTGATCGGCCGCACAGCGGGCACCACCGAGGGCTTCCGCTTCTCCGGGCCGATGAAGCGCAGCGGCATTGTCTGGGATCAGAAAACCCTGACCGCTTACCTGCGCAACCCGCAAGAAGTGGTGCCAGGCACCCGCATGCCATTTTCAGGGATGACCGACGAGGCCGCATTGAAAGCGCTGGAGCAATATCTGGAAACCGCTACCAAGGCTTCTCAGGAAACGAAATAGCGCTGGTCAGGTGCGCCGGTTCCAGAACCTGGGATTTATCTGATGTGAGTCGCATTAGTCATCCCGGCTTCGGGATGACTAATGCATATATGCCTAAAGCGGCGTAGCACGCGTATAGGGTTGCTGGTTACCGGAAAGCTTCACTGCAATACGAACCAGCCAGTCCTGCGTCGGGGCCGGACGCCCTGCGGAGGCGCCGGCCAGCAGCAAAATTGCCAGCAGGACCATAGGACGCTTTCCCATAAACCGTTCCCCAATGTCCGAACAGGCGATGAAATAGAGACTCATACATGCACCCAGCATGAGACCGATGACAACTTCCGATGCAGAATGCGCATGCAGCACTGCACGCGAAACGCCAATAAATACAATCAGAATAAAGGCAGCGCCAATCAACACGATCCGCACAGGCAAAGGCAAGCCGGCGACCAGCAAGAACACCATTACAGGCAATACTGACATGGCCGAGGCGCTATGGCCGCTGATGCCGGTAAAGTTCAAGCCGGGTAAACCGATGTTCCATCCAATGAATGCCAATTTGGTCAAAACCACCAGTGCCATTCCTCCACAGAAAACCAGCATCCAACGCAGTGCCGCGCCCTTTTTACCATCGAGCAACAACCATAATGCCAGGACTGCGGCAAATGGCACGGTCAGAGCGCTGTCGCCCAAATAGGTGATACTGGACCAGGAAAGCATATTTACTCGTTTAAAATGACAGTTCGGAATGGCACTGCGATATTGCAGTGCCGCTGCAATATCGCATCATGCCCAAAATGTCGATTGTAAACAAATCATCTCAAACACAGACAGGTCTCTTTAAAACACAAAGGCCTTCCTTCTTCCCTTCAATGAAAAAATCCCATTATTTTGTTTCGATGCTCGCTGCCGCGACGCTTCTAGCAACATCCGCGCTGCCCATCACCTCCGCGTTCGCGCAAACGGTGATCCCCGCGCAGGACGGCCCTGTCTACGGCGCCGAACTGCAAGGCTTCGACTATCCTTATCCCGTTTCCTGGTTCAAGTTCCGTTCGCAACGCCAGGACTTGCAGATGGCGTATATGGACCTCGCACCGGATCCGAAGACGGCGAACGGACGGACCGCCGTGCTCCTGCACGGGAAGAATTACTGTGCGGCGACCTGGGCGCCGACAATGGGCGTGTTGCGTAAAGCGGGTTATCGCGTGATTGCGATGGACCAGATCGGCTTTTGTAAATCGAGTAAGCCTGAAAATTATCAGTTCACATTCCAGCAACTGGCGCGCAATACCCACGACCTGCTGCAATCGCTCGGTATCCAGCAAGCCACGATGATTGGTCACTCCACCGGCGGCATGCTCGCGATTCGTTACGCGCTAACCTATCCTCAACAAACAAAACAACTCGTGCTGGTCGATCCGGTTGGCCTCGAAGACTGGCGGGCCAAAGGCGTGCCGCCGGTCTCGGTCGATCAATGGTATGACCGCGAGTTGCATACGTCGGCGGATCGCATCCGCAATTACGAAAAGAGCACTTATTTTGCGGGCCAATGGCGCGCCGATTATGAGCCTTCGGTTCAAATGCTCGCGGGCATGTATCGTGGACCGCAAAGAGATCTGGTGGCGTGGGACTCGGCTTTGCTCTACGACATGATCCTGACGCAACCGGTTTATTACGAACTGCCGCAACTCAAGACACCGAC
>JAQGNR010000033.1 GCA_028291765.1 Herbaspirillum sp. | reverse complement strand
GGCCCGGGGCGGAATCGAACCACCGACACAAGGATTTTCAATCCTCTGCTCTACCGACTGAGCTACCAGGCCAAGAGGCGAGAGTATAGCAAAACATTTTCAAAACGCAAACACCTTCGGCAAAAATCTTTCGGTGCTGCCGCTATAATGACCGAATGAAAAATTCCTCTCCTGTTTCCGCTGCCGTCGATGTTTGCGTAGTCGGCGGCGGCGTGATCGGCAAGGCCGCCGCACTGGCGTTGGCGCAGGCCGGCCAGCGCGTAACTTTGTTGATCGCCGGTACTGCAATGGCATCGGCATCAGCCAAGCCGACGCCATCGCCGACAGCTTGGGACGCGCGAGTCTATGCCATTAATCAGGTTGCATACGATTTGCTGGCGTCATTAAAAGTATGGGGTGCGCTCGATGCCGATCGCGTGACGGCGGTCGATGGGATGGTGGTGACAGGCGACGCGAAAACTAATCCCGGCGTGCTGGCCTTCGATGCATATTCAGCGCGGGTCGGTGCATTGGCCTGGATTGTCGAAGACAATAATCTGAATCGGGCGCTCGATGCGGCGCTGAAGTTCGCGCCGAATCTGCAGATCGTTCGCGCTGCGGCAATCGCGATGCAGAGCGATCAGGATCAGGTGAGTTTGCAATTGGATAATGGCGAGCGCTTGAGCGCGCAGCTTTTGGTGGGCGCTGACGGCGGCCAGTCCTGGGTGCGTTCGCAGTGCGATATCGGACTCGATTATCGCTCCTACTATCAGCGCGCCGTCGTCAGCAATTTCGCCTGCAGCAAAGCGCATCATGGTATTGCCTATCAATGGTTCACCGAGGAGCAGGGCATCGTTGCATTGCTGCCTTTGCCGGATCGGCAAGTCTCGCTGGTATGGTCCGCGCCGGATGCCTTGGCGCAAACGCTGTTGCGCGAGTCGCCGGCGCAATTGGCGCAGCGTTTGTCGCTGCTGGCCGGTGAACAATTGGGCGAATTGACGCCACTGCAACCCGAGATCGTCAAGGATTTTCCGCTGGCGTTGATCAAGCCGCATGCAATGGTCGCGCCGCGGGTGGCGTTGATCGGCGATGCTGCGCATGTGATCCATCCGCTGGCCGGGCATGGCATGAATTTGGGTTTTGCCGATGTTGCGGTGCTGGTGAAAACTCTTAACGAGCGGGAGCCGCAACGTGACTGTGGCGACCCGCGGGTGCTGGCGCGCTACGCTAGAATGCGCAAGGAAGATGTGTTATTAATGCAAGTCGCTACCGATAGCCTGGCGCGTTTGTTCGCAGTCGATGCCGAACCTTTGCGTGTAGTGCGTAATATCGGCTTGAATCTGGTTAATCGCCTACCCGCGCTGAAGCGTCGTCTGATGACGCATGCGCTTGGCCAAATCAAGTAATTTAGAAAGAGGATCTTTATGTTCAAATGTACGTCCCTTAAGATTGCCGGCTTTTTGCTGGCTGTCATGTCATCGTTGGCATCGGCTCAAACGATAGAAGCCACTATCAAGAAAACGATCGAGCCGCGCCTCGGCGATGGCACCAAAGTCATCGCTGTCACCAAGACACCTTATTCCGGTCTGTATGAGGTCCAGGTGAATGGTGGCGGTGCGCCGGATATTTTGTATACCGATGCCAAGGGCAAATATTTGTTCATCGGCAACGTGGTGGATGTGCAGACTTACCAGAATTACACCAAGGATCGGGTCGATGCCATTTCGGCGGTGAAATTCAACGATCTGCCATTGGATCTGGCATTCAAGACTGTCAAAGGCAATGGCTCGCGGGTCATCGCGATATTCGAAGATCCGAACTGCGGGTATTGCAAAAAATTTCAGGAGACACTCAAGAGCGTCGATAACGTGACGGTATACACCTTCTTGTACAACATTTTGTCGCCGGATTCAGTCGTGCGTGCGCGCAATGTATGGTGTTCGGCCAATCCAAGTCAGGCATGGGAGGATTGGATGGTCAATGGCAAGACTACGCCGAGTGCGCCGGTCACCTGCGCCGCGCCCAATGAGAAGGTATTGGCATTAGGGAAAAAACTGCGGGTAAGCGGTACGCCGACGATCTTTTTTGCCGATGGCAGCCGTATTCCGGGCGCTATCGATGCGGCAGGGTTGGAAGAGAAATTCAAGACGGTATATCCGTCAAAATCTTAAAACTTAGCATCGATAAAACGCCGGTCATCCGAAGGGATGGCCGGCGTTTTTTTGTGCGCGGGCTTTATTTTATTTCGTTCTATTTCGCTGTATGCAATTGCATCGTAGCGCTCTCAAATTTACCGTCGCACAGCAGGGGGATGACGCTCAGGCTTTTTTCAATTGCCTCATCGATCAGCTTTTGTTCTTCCTTGCGTGGGCGGTGCAGCACGTAATCGACGACCGCTTGTTGCGATTCGGCTGTGCGCGGATGGCCGATGCCCAGGCGCAGCCGCCAATAGTCCTGCGTGCCCAGCGCGGCGGTGATGTCTTTCAAACCGTTGTGGCCGCCGGAGGAGCCGCCTTTTTTCAGTTTGGCGGCGCCGGGCGGTATATCGAGTTCGTCATGGACAACTAATACTTCGTCGGCCGCGATTTTGTAGAAACGCGCGAGCGCGCCTACCGACTGGCCTGAGCGGTTCATGAAGGTCTGCGGCTGCAGCAACCATATCTCTTGATCTGCGCAACGGATCTTGCCGGCCAGCGCATTAAAGCGCATTTCGCGCGCGAGCGGCTTGCCGGCCAGTGCGTCGACCAGCCAGAATCCGGCGTTATGCCGGGTTTGTTCGTATTCGGGGCCGGGATTGCCAAGCCCGACAATGAGGCGAATAGCCATAGTTCGATTCCATTTCAACACCGGCGCAATAATCCTGTTAAATCATGCTGCCGGCAAAGCGCCGATTATCCCGATAATCCGCAGTGCCGTCCATTATGGCCTCCATCGCTTGGCGCAAGCCGCGCAATTGCGTATCATCCAATGCTTGATTTCATTTTTAGACATTTCGCCAATGCTGCCTTCGATAGAACAACGTCTCGCCGTAGAACTCGCCGCCAAACCCGCTCAAGTCGCCGCTGCCATTGCCCTGCTCGATGAAGGCGCTACGGTCCCTTTTATCGCACGTTATCGCAAGGAAGCCACCGGCGGCCTGGACGACATCCAATTACGTTTGCTGGAAGAGCGCCTACGTTATTTGCGCGAACTGGAGGACCGGCGCGCAGCAATCCTGTCGTCGATCGAAGAGCAGGGCAAGTTGACGCCGCAATTGCGCGACAGCATCCTGCATGCAGAAGACAAGACGCGGCTGGAAGATTTGTATCTGCCGTATAAGCTGAAACGCCGCACCAAGGCGCAGATCGCCGCTGAAGCGGGTTTGACCGAATTGGCCGATGCCTTGCTGAGCGATCCGATGCTGGATCCGGAAGCTACCGCCACAACGTATCTGAAGCCGGCTTTTACCACCGAGGCCGGCGAGAACCCAGGGGTCGCCGATACCAAGGCCGCGCTGGACGGCGCGCGCCAGATTCTGATGGAACGTTTTGCAGAAGATGCGGAACTGCTGCAGGCATTGCGCGAATATCTGACCGAGCATGGCGTGGTCGAATCGAAAGTAGTGGAAGGCAAGCAGGATGCCGGTGAAAAATTCGCCGACTATTTCGACTATTCCGAAACCATCGGCAGTATCCCATCGCATCGCGCATTGGCGCTGTTGCGCGGGCGTCGCGAAGAAATATTGACGGTTGTGCTGCGGCTCGATACCGAAGCGGAAAAACCGAAATGGGATGCGCCGCATAATCCATGCGAAGGCCGTATTGCAGCGCGATTCGGCATTAGCATGAAACAGCGGCCGGCCGATAAGTGGCTGGCCGATACGGTGCGCTGGGCCTGGCGTGTGAAGGTTTTCATGCATCTGGAGACCGAGCTGATGACCGGTTTACGCGAGCGCTCGGAAACGGAAGCGATCAATGTGTTTGCTCTGAATTTGAAAGCGCTGCTGCTGGCTGCTCCGGCAGGGCCGCGCGCTACGATGGGTCTGGATCCGGGTTTGCGCACCGGCGTCAAGGTGGCGATTGTGGATGCGACCGGCAAGGTCGTCGATACCGCGACAATTTATCCGCATCAGCCGCGCAACGATTGGGACGGCTCGCTGCATACGCTGGCGCAATTGGCGGCCAAGCATCAGGTGTCGCTGATTTCGATCGGCAACGGCACCGCATCGCGCGAGACCGATCGGCTGGCGCAGGATTTGATCAAGCTGCAGCCGGAATTGAAATTGACCAAAATTGTGGTGTCGGAAGCGGGCGCGTCGGTGTATTCGGCGTCCGAATTCGCGTCGCGTGAATTGCCCGATATGGATGTGTCGATCCGCGGTGCGGTGTCGATTGCAAGGCGTTTGCAGGATCCCTTGGCCGAACTGGTGAAGATCGATCCGAAGTCGATTGGCGTCGGTCAGTATCAGCATGATGTCGGCCAGTCGCAACTGGCGCGCTCGCTCGATGCCGTGGTGGAAGATTGCGTGAACGCGGTTGGCGTGGATGTGAATACGGCGTCGGCGCCGTTGTTGGCGCGGGTATCGGGACTCAACGCCAGCGTTGCGCAAAGCATCGTTACTTATCGCGATCTGAAGGGGATGTTTACTTCGCGCGCTGCATTGCGTGAAGTGCCACGCCTGGGCGATAAAACGTTTGAGCAGGCTGCCGGATTTTTGCGCGTAATGAGCGGCGCCAATCCGCTCGATGCATCGGCGGTGCATCCGGAATCGTATCCCTTGGTGGAAAAAATTCTGGCCGATATCAAGAAGGATGTGAAGGGCGTTATCGGCGATGCAGGTTTATTGAAATCGCTCAATCCCGCCAAGTATGCCGACGAGAAATTCGGTGTGCCGACGATCGCCGATATCTTGAAAGAGCTGGAAAAACCAGGCCGCGATCCGCGTCCGGAATTTACCACTGCGACCTTTAAGGACGGCGTCGAAGAAATCAAGGATCTGCGGCCGGACATGATTCTGGAAGGCGTGGTGACCAACGTCGCCGCATTCGGCGCGTTTGTCGATATCGGCGTGCATCAGGATGGACTGGTGCATATCTCTGCATTGTCGAATACCTTCGTCAAGGATCCGCACAGCGTGGTGAAAGCCGGACAGGTGGTGAAGGTGAAGGTGCTGGAAGTCGATGCCAAGCGCAAGCGGATTGCGCTGACCATGCGCCTGTCGGATAGCGCACCGGTGGCCGGCAGCAAGCCGGAGCAGCGCGGCGATCGCAACGATCAAAAGCGTTTGGCGCAGCAGCAGAAAGCGCCGGCGCCGGTTGGCAATAGTGCCATGGCGGCGGCTTTTGCCAAATTGAAGTCGTAAAAAAAGCGCTTGATCAGGCGCAGTGGTCATTTATCCTTCGATACGCTGCGCTACTCAGGACGAACGGTCTTTTATGGTTTTTCGTAATATATAAACCTCCGTTCGTCCATGCCTTGTTTTGCCTTGCAGCAGCCCTACAACTCGATCTCGTCGATCAAAAACAGTCTGCGGTGTTCCCGTATCGCATAGCGATCGGTCATGCCGGCGATGTAGTCGGCTATTTTGCGGGCTTGCTGGAGTCGTGTATTACCATTTTCAGCGCTTGCCTCAACCCGGTAGTCGGGCGGCAGCAACGCCGGTTCCGCCAGCATGATGTCGAACAATTCGGTGACGATGCGGCGGGCTTTGCTGCTCATCCGGTTGACCTGGTAATGACGATATAAATTGTCCATCAGAAAACGCTTCAACAGCTTCGCCTCTTGCGCCATCGAATCGGAAAATGCGATCAGCGGCGGGGCGTTGCGTACATCATCCAGATTTTGAGGCTGTACCGCGGCAATCCGTTGCCTGGAGGTCTCGATCAGATCGACTACCAGGGTGTTGATCATGCGCCGTATGGTCTCGTTGATGGCGCGCCGCCCCGTGATGCCCGGATAGACGGCTTCCACGTCGCGCCGGTGGCGCGCATAAAGATCGACTTCGTCGAGTTGCGCCACGCTCAACAAACCGGAACGCAGCCCATCGTCGATATCATGATTGTTGTATGCAATCTCATCGGCCAGATTGGCCAGTTGCGCTTCCAGCGTCGCCTGTTTTTTGTCGATGAAACGCTGACCGATAGCGCCCAGTTTTGCGGCATTCGTCAGTGAGCAATGTTTCAGAATCCCTTCGCGGGTTTCGAACATCAGGTTCAGGCCGTCGAACGCGCCGTAATGCTGTTCCAGGTGATCCACCACGCGCAGGCTCTGCAGATTGTGTTCGAAGCCATGGTAATCCTGCATGCAGGTATTGAGCGCGTCCTGGCCGGCATGGCCGAACGGTGTATGGCCCAGATCGTGCGCCAGCGAAATGGCTTCGACCAAGTCTTCGTTGAGTTGCAAATTGCGGGCGCTGGAGCGGGCGATTTGCGCCACTTCGATGCTATGCGTGAGTCGGGTGCGAAACAGGTCGCCTTCGTGATTGACGAAGACCTGGGTTTTATATTCGAGCCTGCGAAAAGCCGTGGAATGGATGATGCGATCGCGGTCGCGCTGGAATTCGCTGCGCGAATTCGGCGACGCTTCGGGAAAGCGCCTTCCCACCGAACTTGCCGTGTGGACGGCATAGGGGGCCAGCTGGTTCGGCAGGTCGTGTTGCATGTTTTACCCGAGTGTATTTTCTTGCTTTGCGGTGCAGGCCTTGAGCGTCTCCAGCAGTAGTGCTTGTGGCGCTTTGGTAATGATCGAGGTGCCTAGCGGTTTGATCAGGATGAATTTAATTTCGCCGCCTTCATTTTTTTTATCGACCTGCATCAGCTCCAGCCAGCGCGCCGCGCCCAGATCTGGCGCGATCACCGGCAGTCCTGCCGCAGCAATCACGGCCGTAATACGTTCGCGCGTGGCGGCATCGATATAACCCAGGCGTTGCGATAAATCAGCCGCCATCACCATGCCGCAAGCGACCGCTTCACCATGCAGCCATTGACCGTAGCCGAGACCGGATTCGATCGCATGGCCGAAGGTGTGGCCGAAATTCAAAATGGCGCGCAGACCGCCTTCGCGCTCATCCTGCTGCACCACCCAAGCCTTGATTTCGCAAGAACGCTGGATCGCATAGGCCATCGTTGCGCTATCGTTGGCGCACAGTTTGCCGATATTCGATTCGATCCAGTCAAAAAAGGCGGTATCGATAATCGGGCCGTATTTGATCACTTCGGCCAGTCCGGCTGAGAGTTCGCGCGCGGGCAGGGTTTGCAGTGTGGCGGTATCGGCAATCACGGCTTGCGGCTGGTAGAACGCGCCGATCATGTTCTTGCCCAGCGGATGGTTGATGCCGGTCTTGCCGCCGACCGAGGAATCGACTTGCGCCAATAAGGTGGTCGGTATTTGCACAAATGGAATGCCGCGCATGTAGGAGGCGGCGGCAAAGCCGGTCAGGTCGCCGATCACGCCGCCGCCGAGGGCGATCAGCGTTGTATGGCGATCCGCTTTTTCGCGCAGCAATGCATCGAAAATCAGCATCAGGCTGGCCCAGTTTTTTTCTTCTTCGCCATCCGGCAGTACGATGCTGGAAACCTGTTTGCCGGCGCGTTGCAGCGTCGATACCAGTGTGTCGAGATACAAGGGGGCGACGACGGTATTGGTAATGACGACCAAGCGTTTGCCGGCAATGTGTTGCGCCATCAGATCGGCGTCTCGCAATAAATTGCGGCCGATCACGATCGGATAGCTGCGCTCGCCCAGATCGACTTGCAGGGTGATGGCGTCGTAGCTGTCGTCAGCGATTGCCTCTGCTGATGCAGTTATTGCGGTGGATGTCGTTGGTAGAGTCATGAGATCCAGAGGAAAGTTGGTTGCCACCAGTGCGGCGGTATCGATCGTTGCCGGGGCAAGCACAGGCACAGGTACATCTTGCAACGATTCTATCAGCTCCTCCTTCGGTGCTGCCTGCGCGTTGAGTTGCGAGAGGATCGCATGTACCAGATATTGCAGGTTCGGGCGCCCGGTTTCGATCACCACATGGGCGACTTCCCGATAGAGCGGTTCGCGTTGACGGGACATTTCCTCCAGACGCTTGCGTGGGTCGGGCGTTTGCAACAGGGGACGGTTTTTGTCCTTGCCGGTGCGCTGCAGGATTTGCGTGATGCCGGTGCGCAGATAAATCACCGTGCCGCGCGATTTCAGGAAGGCTCGGTTTTCCGGCAGCAGCACGGCGCCGCCGCCGGTGGCCAGCACAATGTTATCCAAGGCGGTCAAGTCGCGAATGACATCGGCTTCGCGCTGGCGGAAACTGGCTTCGCCTTCCACTTCGAAAATGACGGGAATGGACGCACCCGTACGCGATTCGATCTCATGATCGGAATCGATGAAACGCATATTCAATTTTTTTGCCAGCGCGCGGCCGATGGTTGTCTTGCCGGAGCCCATCAGACCGACCAGAAAAATACTTCCACTCATATGCAGCAAGTCATTTGCGACTTATCAATGCGAAAACAGCGATTTTACCGTTTGTCAGGACGATATCGGGAAAAAACCGTGTGCAAGCGCGAAGGTGGACCATTTAGGGTGACGCTGATGAAGTGCCATGGGCGGCCAATTACCCCTGCGCGGCTTGGAACCCCACGCACCTCGCGGGGGGAATTGGCCGCCCATGGCACTTCATCAGCGTTACCTTAGAGCGCGTTGCCGACGATTTTTGGAGTCAAAAAAATCAATAATTCGGTCTTGTCATGCAGTTTTTCACTGTTTTTGAACAGATTGCCGAGTACCGGCAGATTGCCTAGCCATGGGACTTTGGCGACTGAATCAGTGATCGTTTCGGTATAAATCCCGCCGATCACCACCGTACCGTCGTTTTCGACCTGGACCTGGGTTTTGATGTGTTTGGTATTAATTGCCAGACCGCCGGGTGTGGCCTGGCCACGGCTATCTTTATTGATGTCTACCGTCAGGATGATCTGGTCGTCGGGCGTAATCTGCGGCGTTACCTGTAGTTTCAGGTTGGCTTTTTTGAACGAGGTGGCGGTGATGCCCAGGCCGGCTGCTTGCTGGTAAGGTATTTCTTCGCCCTGCTCGATCAGTGCGGCTTGCTGGTCTGCGGTGACCACGCGCGGATTTGAAATAATGCGACCTTTGCCGTCGGCTTCCAGTGCGGATAATTCCAGCGATAGAAAGCGGCCGGCGGACGGATTGAACAGGCTGAGCGCAAGCCGCCCCGCATTCAATCCGCTTAGCGCCCGCGCCGGCAGATCGAGCGCGCCCATATTGCGGTGCGCATCGCCGGCGCCGGCGCCACCGCCACCGTCGCCGTTGTTACCATCAGACGGCGCTGCATGGTTACCGCTGGCAAAGCCGAGCCTGACACCGAGATTGCGGCTGAACTGATGATTGGCTTCGACGATGTAGGCCTGTATCAGAACCTGGCGCGAGGCGATGTCGATTTTCTTGATCAGTGTGCGTACCCGCTCCAGCGCGGCGGGGGTATCGGTAATGAGCAGCTGGTTGGTGCGGGCATCGACGATGGCGCTGCCGCGCGCCGACAAAAGGCTGCTGCCGGTATCAGGTTTGCTGCGGCCGTCGTCGCCGATATGCAGCAACTTGCGTAAGGTTTCGGCTTTCTGATAGTTCAGTTGAAAGAGTTCGCCCTGCAATGTTTCCTGCTGAACCCGGGCGGCATCGAGACGCTGTTCCAATTGCTGCCGATGCGCGAGTTCCTCCTGCGGTGCGATCCAGAGTACTTTGCCGATGCGGCGCGATGCCAGCCCTTTGCTTTGCAATACGACGTCCAGCGCTTGTTGCCATGACAGGTCGCGCAGATCGACCGTGATCTTGCCCTTGATACTGTCGCTGGCGACAATATTCGTATGGGCGAAGCGGGCGAAGATTTGCAGCAGGGCGCGCAGTTCGATGTCTTGTACGTTGAGCGACATCGGCGTATCCGATGCGGCGGCAAGCGCGGCTGCGCCCGTCAGCAGGCACCACAATACGATGGTTTTTAACATTAATCCCCCAGCCGTAAGATGGACTGCTGACGGCTGCCGTCCGGCAACAGACGCTCGAGCGCGACAGCGTGCTCGGTGATGTTTGTCACTTTCACGGAATAGGAAGGCAGCGGTGCATTCGATGCAATGCAAAGGACTTGCCGGCCGGCTTTGATCAATGCGTAGGCTGTGCTGCCGTTGTGAACGGTGCCGATCAGATGCAGCGTCGCTTCCGTTGCGCTGGCCGATTGCGAACCAGGCGCAGACAGAGAGGGGGCAACGATTTTAATGGCAAGCGGTGCGAAAGGATCGCGCGTTGCAATGATTTGAATGGCCGATATTTTTGCGGTGGCTTGCATTTGCGCTGTTTGCGTGGATGATGGCGCAATGCTGCCGAGCGCGGCGATCTGTTGTCGGCGAGCCGTTGCCAACCAGTTTTTCAGGTCTTGCATGTCGGCGTCGACGGGTTTGCAAGCGGGAAGCATCGCCGCTGTTGCTGCCAACAGTGTCGGCAAGATGACATGGCGTGCAGGTTTTAAAACACCCTGTAAAGCACTCTGAAACACACCTTCTAAAACATCTCTAGTCTTCATCGTCATTACGATCGTCATGTTCCCGTTCAGCCTGAAAGGCAGTCGCCGTGGCTTGCAGAGCCAGTAAGTCGGATGCGCCCTCTGTATCGGCGACTGCTTCAACCGTGACCGGATCGAGCACGACGATGCGCGGCAGATGCGCAATGTCGTCGGTAAACCGGGAAATGGCCTGATAAGTGCCGATTGCTCTGAGTTCGACCGCGGTGCGGCCATGCCGGTCTTGATCTTGCCCTTGCCCTTGGCCGTTCTGTTCTATTTCCGGTTTGAACAGGGTAAAGCGCAAGCCGCGCGCCAGGCCGGCGGTGTCGATCTCGTTCATGACCGCTTCCTGCTCGCCGCTATCGGTTAATTGTTGTTTCAGTAAAATCAGACGCCGTTCGGCGCGTCGCATAGCTGCCTGCATCAGCTCGGTTTGCGGAACCTGCCGTAGTTGCAGAACATAGGCTTGCTTCGATGCGATCTCTTGTTGCTGCAACTGCGCCAGATCGGTTTTTGCCGTTTGATAAGGCAAGAGCCAGACCAGAGCGCTGCCGGCCAGCAGTGCACAACATGCCGCTGCGCCTTGGGGCAGCCGCCAGCTTTTCCATACAGCCATCACTTTGATCGTCAAGCCATTCATGGGCGCTGCCGTAGCGTCAACGCAACGCTGAACGCCAATGCTTGTGCACCGTGCCGATGCGCCGCACGTGTTTCCAGTAACTGCGCGGATGCGATGTCGTCCGATTGTGCATTCAGGTTTTGCAGTAGTTCGGCTACGGCCAGATTGGATGTCGCGTAACCGTCGAGCGTGATTTTTTGATCCTGCTGCGTCATCTTCTGCAGATAGGCTGCCGATGGAATTTGCGCTGCGAGTATCGTTAGAAAGGAGGTCGTCCGGCCGCGTTGACGCTGCCACGTTTCGATTTTTTCGATACCGGCCGCGAGCGCGTCGATTTGATGTTGCAAAGCAGCAGCATGTTTGATTTCCGCGCCGAGCCGGCTGGACATCTGCTGCAGCAATTGATTGCGTGTTTGCTGTGCCTGCTGTTGCCGGCCGACGCCGTACCAGCCGATGCCTGTCAGTGCGCCGCCCAATAATGCCGCCAGCAATAGCATGCAGTAGAAGTGCTGCCGGTGACGTCGGCGTTGTTGTGCGCGATAGGGCAGTAAATTGAATTGCATCATGATGCCGCCCTTGATGTCCTGCGCATTGCCAGACCGCAGGCTACGAGATAAGCCGAGGCGTCCGGCATTTCGATTGCCGCAAAAGGATGCGCCGCACTGCAACTGGTGTGCGATTGCGATTGCATCGCCTGCGCCAGTTGCGTCGGTGCGGGGTAGTCGCCACCGATAAAAATATGCGCCAGCGTCATGCCGGTCGGTGTGGCAAGTTGGATCGCGCGCGTTGCGGCGATGGCAATTTGCATGGTGTCGCTGCCTTCGGCATTGCTGCAGCCTGGCAGCTCGCGGCGATACAGTAGTTGATGCCGATCGAACAGGGCGATTTGCGTCATCAATGCGCCTGGCATCAGTAATGCGCTGTACGCCGGCGCGGTGCTCGCATGCACGCAGGCGGCATGGGCCGCGTACAAATCGATATCGAGTACCTCAGGGATCAGACCGGCTGCTTCAACTGCGGCGATGCGGTCCTCGACCTGTTCCCTGCGCGCCGCCGCCAGTACGATATGGCGCTGCGCGGGATTGACGGCGCGGTTGGTGCTGCTATCGATGCCGTCGTTGACGTTGTCGGTTGTGCTGTCGTTGTCATTGCCTGCGTCGATGCTGCAGAATTGATAATCCACACGCACCTGATCGGGCGTTACGGTTAGCCAAGCGCCGGCCTCCGCCGTGATCAAGTCATTTAAAGCTTGCTCGGCGATTTCTGCGGGAACCTGCATCCGGCGCGTAATGACGGCGTGTGCGGGGAGCGCCAGCGCGACACGTTTGCGCTTGCTGCCGAGTTGCCGGACCGTGGCCGCGATATGCTCGGCAAGCTGGCCAGGGTGATCGATATGCTGATCGCTGACGGCGCCTTCCGGCAGCGCGCGTTGTGCATAGCGTTCGAGCTGGAAGCCGCGCTCGGGACGGTGCGATAGTTCGACCATGCGGATTGCGCTGGGGTCGATATCAAGCCCCAGCAATAGCGCTGGCCTGAAACAATGTGGAATAGAAAATGCCAAGGAATGCTCCCCAGGGAAAAACAGGGCTGCCCGGCGGATGGCGGAGTGGCGGACCGGCTCGATAAATCTGATGGCCGGGACCGATGCAATGCAGCATGCGATGGTGGATTCGCTGCATGCAAGGTATTACCAGAACATTGCAAGGACACGATCCTAGCAACATCCATTAGAAACGGAAAGCGGTTTCTCGGTTCGAATGGTTGTATCTGCGCTGCAACGGCAACCCTGACAGACTTCAGGCCGCTATAATGGCCGCATTCTAATGAATACTCTCCTTCACGCATGGCTCAGTCTTCTACTGGTAATGGCATTCCCGAAGTAAAACCGCCGGTGCGCCGCATCCATCCGGTCTTGCGGGTTCTCCTGATTATTCTTGCAATGATTCTCGGCCTGTTTGCTGCGGGTGCGTTGACTCTCGGTTTAATTCTGACGATGGCTTATCCGAAGCTGCCGGATCTGGATTCGATCACCGATTACCGTCCCAAAATTCCACTGCGTGTTTTTTCCGCGGATGGCGTATTGATTGGCGAATTCGGTGAAGAGCGGCGCAATCTGACCCATATCAAAGACATTCCAGCCATCATGAAGAAGGCCGTGCTGGCGATTGAAGACGATCGCTTTTACGAACATGGCGGGGTCGATTATCAAGGGATTGTCCGGGCCACCTTTGCCAACCTGACCGGCGGCGGCGGCGGCGCGAGTACCATTACCCAGCAGGTCGCGCGTAACTTTTTCCTGACCAGCAATGAACCGACTTTCCTGCAAAAGGCTTCGCGCAAATTCCTGTATGAGATTCCGCTGGCCTGGAAGATCGAGCGTAATCTGACCAAGGATCAGATTCTCGAGGTCTACATGAATCAGATTTATCTGGGACAGCGCGCTTACGGATTTTCTTCCGCCGCCCAGATATATTTCGGTAAAAAGCTGAGTGAACTCAGTATCGCCGAGGCTGCCATGCTGGCCGGCCTGCCGAAAGCGCCATCGGCTTATAACCCGGTCGTCAATCCGAAGCGCGCCCATGCGCGCCAGCAATACATTTTGCAGCGTATGCGCGCGCTCGGTTATATCACCGAGCAGCAATACAATCAGGCCAAGGATGAAGTGTTGAACGTAAAGACCGACAGTTCGGCTTTCAGCATTCATGCCGAATATGTGGCGGAAATGGCGCGGCAACTGGTCTACGCGCAATACAAGGATGAAACTTATACGCGCGGTTTGAATGTGTTCACTACGGTGACCAAGGCCGATCAGGATGCGGCGTATTTTGCATTGCGGCGCGGTGTGATGGATTACGAGCGTCGTCACGGCTATCGCGGCCCGGAAGCCTATATGGATATTCCGACGGGTTCCAAGGAAGAGGTGGAAAGCGCCATCGAAGTGGCGTTGGCCGATCATCCGGATAGCGGCGAACTGGTCGCCGCCGTGGTGCTCAGCGCAACACCGAAAGAGGTACACGCAGTACTTGCCTCGGGTGAAGAGATCACGATCAGCGGGGCGGGATTGACGTTTGCGGCCAATCTGCTGAGCGACAAGGCGCCGCCGCAACGCAAGGTGCGCCCGGGCGCGGTGATTCGCGTGTTTCAGGAAGACAAGAACTGGTCGGTCACGCAAATGCCGCAAGTGGAGTCTGCCTTTGTCTCGGTCAATCCGGACGACGGCGCGATTCGTTCGCTCGTTGGCGGTTTCGATTTCAATCGCAATAAATTCAATCACGTCACCCAGGCATGGCGTCAGCCGGGCTCATCGTTCAAGCCGTTTATTTATTCGTCATCGCTGGAAAAGGGTCTGTCGCCGTCGACCGTCATCAACGATGCGCCATTGACCTTTACGCAAACCGGCGGGCAGGTATGGCAGCCGAAGAATTACGGCAATAAATACGAAGGTCCGATCACCATGCGCCACGCGTTGCAGAAGTCGATCAATATGGTATCGATCCGGATTCTGGAACGGGTCGGCGTCAATTATGCGCAGGAATACATTACGCGTTTCGGTTTCGATGCCGCCAAGAATCCGCCATATCTGACGCTGGCGCTAGGCGCCGGCAATGTGACGCCATTGCAGATGGCCAGCGCATATTCTGTATTTGCCAATGGCGGTTATAAGATCAATCCTTATCTGATCACCAAGGTCACCGATGGCAACGGCACCGTGCTGTCACAGGCCAAGCCTGATAAGGCCGACGATGAAGCCAATCGCGTGATCGACCCGCGCAATGCGTTCGTCATGGATAGCATGTTGCGCGATGTGGTGCGCGGGGGAACCGGCTACAAGGCGATGTCGCTCAAACGCACCGATCTGGCCGGCAAGACCGGCACCACCAACGACTCGATGGATGCCTGGTTTGCCGGTTATCAGCCGAAGCTGGTCGGCATCGCCTGGATCGGTTACGACCAGCCCAAGAGTCTCGGCGATCGCGAAACCGGCGGCGGCCTGGCGTTGCCGATCTGGATCAGTTATATGGCCAAGGCGCTCAAGGATCAGCCGATGGTTAGCCGCACCGTGCCGCTGGGTCTGATTGAAGCCAACGGCGATTATTATTACAGCGAATATCCACCGGGCGGGTCGGTGCGGGATCTTGGCTTGGGCAATTCCACGCTGACGCCGGAAGAAGAGAAGAAGCGTACTGAGGTTAAGAATGAGTTGTTTTGATCAGATAAGAAAATTTTAGGTTAGCGGTGATCCTTCGATACGCCGCGTTGCGGCTACTCAGGACGAACGGTTTTTCTTTAAAAATTTCACAAAACCCCATTGCGGTTTTCTTTAAAATTTCACAAAAATCCGTTCGTCCTGAGTAGCCGCAACGCGGCGTATCGAAGGATTACCTCCATCCCTAAATCTACTTGCAACGAAGACTGCGCGATTGCCCGCAATTCACACATCTGCCGCCGCCACAAACTCGCGATATCCGCGCGCACGCAATTCGCAGGCCGGGCAACTGCCGCAACCATGACCCCAATCGTGCAGAACACCACGTTCGCCCAGATAACAGGTATGGGTTTCGGTGCGGATCAAATCGATCAGGGCGTTCCCTCCCAATTCTTTGGCCAGCGCCCAGGTGGCCGCCTTGTCGATCCACATCAGCGGCGTTTCGACTTTGAAGCTGGTCGCCATGCCCAGATTAAGCGTAACCTGCAACGCCTTCATCGTATCGTCGCGGCAATCCGGATAACCGGAGAAATCGGTTTCGCACATGCCGCCGACCAGTACGTCGAGGCCGCGCCGGTAGGCGACCGTGGCCGCTACCGTCATGAACAGCAGATTGCGTCCAGGCACAAAGGTATTCGGCAAACCGTTATCCTGCATGGCGATGGCGACGTCGCTGGTCAGTGCGGTGTCTGAAATTTTCCCGATCAATCCCAAATCGATCAGATGATCTTCTCCGAGTCTGCCGTCCCATTGCGGGCTGTACTCGCGCATTTTTTGCAGCAGATGCGGCCGCACCGATAACTCAATGGCATGGCGCTGCCCGTAATCGAAGCCGATGGTTTCAACGTATTCGTAACGCGCCAAAGCCCAGGCCAGACAAGTGGTGGAGTCCTGGCCGCCTGAAAATAGGACTAGTGCGCGGCCCGGCAGCAATGCGGTGGCGCCGCTGCCGTTATCGATATTCATGGGCCCGCCTTGCTGACGCTTTCCAGCGATTGCTCGATATAGTCGCCATCGGCATCGGTGAAGCGCAGTTTCACCGGATACCATTCCAGCGTCGGCGCCAGCCAGATGTCTAGTTTTTGTTCCTGACTATCCGGCGGCGGTGTACGGAACACGTGCACTGCATTGAATTCGCCTTTCGGGGTGACGATTTTTTCGCTTTTCATTACCTTGAATGTCCAGAGATCGGCATCGCGCTCGCCGGCGACAAAAAATTGCCATTCCGAACCCGCGACGAATTTCTTCGGCGCCGCCCGGGCCGCAGCCAGCAATTGCCAGACGGCGCTGGCACGATCCTGTTCGCCGCCGACAATAGGATAGGTTTGGCCGGATTGATTGAAGGTGATGGTTTTGCTGTCGCTGTTGAAGGTGGTCGTGGTGGCATCTTTACGTAGGCGTTTCTGCACGAATTGCGCCGGCGACAGTCCGAACTTGTCGATTTTTCCTTCGCTGCGGGTGTCGAGAATTTTACCGAACAGTTGTGCGGTGGTCTCATTGTGCACGCTGTATTGCTGCTGCCCCGCCTTCCATTGCACCAGGCCGTTGCCTTTGAGCGTGAGGCCGCTTTGCTGCGCCTCGATGACGTAGTTCAGATCGGCCGACGGCGGCGGATTGATTTTGTATTGCGTGGCGGCATGGCTTTGAGCGAATGCGTTGTTGCCTGCAAAAGCGCTGAGCGTGAGCAGCAGGCCGGCCGGTAACGTGCGGGCGCGGGATTTCAAGAATGCGAAAAAAAAATGGAGAGATCGCTGTGAAAATAAATGCATGGTCTGGAAGCTTTCAGTTTGGTTGTAACGGTGTCTGGCTGGACAAGGACATTTCGAGAAATTCGCCGTTGCTTTCGGTATAGCGTATTTTGACCGGATACCACTGTTGTTGCGGCGCTAGCCAGATATCGATTTTCTGATCGTAGGAACCGGGCTGTGGTAATCGCACCACGTGCCAGGCCGATGCCGGATCGCCATCGACAGTGACGTCCTCTGCGCCGCTTACCGTGATTTTCCACGGTTCTGCATCATGCACGCCGGCCACAAATATGTCGAAGCCGGCGCCGGCGGAAAATGCGGCCGGATTACCGCGTCCGATAGCAGCCAATTGCCAGATGATACTGGCGCGGTCCTGGGCATCGCCGGGACACGGATAATGGTTGTCCGAGGCAGAAAATGTGATTGTATTACGCGCGCGTTCAAAGCGGGTATCGGTGGCGGTTTTGTGGAAGCGCTTTTCGGTGTAGATGGCGGGCGACACGCCGAAATCGTCGAGCATCCCATCGCTGCTGAATTGAAGCAAGGTAAAAAACAGCACGCTGGCGCTGCCGTCGATGCGATAGCGATCGCCCATGTTGCGCCAGATAATTTTGCCGCTACCGTAGACCTTCTGGCCTTCCCGCAGGCCTTGGACATCGTATTGCAGCGCAACCGAGGGCGGCGCATCGGTGCGGGGAGGCGGGGTTTGCGGCTGCGGCTGTTGTCGCGCCGGATCGGGGGCTGTGGGTGTATTACTGATCGTATTGCCGACGGCGGCGGCATCGGCATCGGTGTTGGCGCTGGATTGATCAGGCGGCAGTTCCTGCTGTGCAACTGGCGCCGGGGCCGCGGGTGCGGGCATTTCAGGAGGTGGCTTGGGCGTTGATTTGGGGGCTGGTTTTACCGGCGCCGGCTTGGGTTTGGGCGGCGGCAGTGGGATTGTCGCGGGTGGTTTTTGCAGCGAGATCGTGACCATTTCGGGCTCAGAAGTGGCCGCCGGCATGCCGATGTACTTGCGCCCCCAGTTGATGATGATCAGATGCAACAACAGCGTCGCCACTAGAATGGCGATCGCGAATAACCAGCGCTTGCTGCTTGAACGGTTGAAAAAGGGCGTTTGCGACGTCATCGCGCTAGTGTAAACACTTCCGCCTCCATGCGGCGTGGCTGAATCGAGGCGGCCGGTGAAAATGATGCGGTAAAAATGATGTTTACGGGCTTCTTATATCTGCTAATCTTCAATTTTAGGAGACCAAGATGACAGATCATATCCCGTTGCCCGGTACCGGCTCGATTGCCGATAGCGTCGAATTCGTCAAAAAATTATGGGGTATTCCAAGCGCCGGCGCGTTGCCCGGGATGCTGATTCCAACGCTTTCGCTGGAGGAGATCAATAAGAAAATTACCGATCTGAAAGCGGTTGAATCCTGGATGACGGTCAATATGAATATGCTGCGTGGAACGATACAGGCACTGGAAGTACAGAGCGCGACCATCGTCAATTTGCAATCGATGGGCGCCATGTTCGGCGTACCGCACAACGAAGCAACGGCAGCGCAGGCTTCGGCTGCGCCCGGATTCCCGTTTGGGTTTCCGGAATGGCCGCCCGCCGCCGCAAAGAGTGTGAAGCCTGAAGTCAAGCCGGAACCGGTTGCGGCTGCGCCCGAAATCCCGGAGCCCGCTCCAGCGCCAGTCGAAAAGGCAGTGCCGCCGAAGGCCGCTGCTGGCGCGGCCCCCAATGCGAATGCCTGGTGGGATTTATTGCAAAATCAATTCAAACAGGCCGTCGGTACAGCCATGATGCCGGATGCGTTGAAAGCTGCAGCGCAGGCTACGCAGTTTTCCTCCGCAAAATCCGCTGCTTCGAAATCTTCCATTTCGGCACGTAAAGGGGCGGCCAGACCGGCTGCGAAAAAAGTATCAAAGGCATCGGCCAAGGCCAAACCAAAAGATGCCGTGTCGAAAGGACACTGAAAATTACTTAAAAGCATCTATTCCTACGGCACATATGCCTTAAATTCGGCTTAAATCGGTGAATCGATCGGCGCCGGATAGCTGTCGCCAGCTTGCCTATGTTGCAAAAGTAAAAATTGTTGCATGTCATATGTCTGAAAAGAATGTCTATTAAGATAGTAAGGCGCATTTTATTGGTAAAATCGCCCCGTTAACACTACTTGCAAGGTCCGTATGCTGTACCCAGAACTGTTTAAATCGCTTGAA
>JAQGNR010000288.1 GCA_028291765.1 Herbaspirillum sp. | reverse complement strand
TAACCGAGAAAGCGCATGCCTTCCCAGCCATTGTTCGGCATGCCGGTGGTGGTCGGGATATCGGCTGCGGTCATGGCGATGCGCAGCGTATCTTCGGCCACGGCGGATGACGGCAAAACCAGCGCGGCAGTCAGGCCCAAGGCCAAGGTCAAACCGGGGAGAATGGCACGGAAGCGGCGAGTGGTCATTGTGGCGGGATTTTCTTATGAGATGCTGGTGAGGGAAATGCAGAAACCGCGCAGCACCGCGATCTCAGACATGGCTTGCCTCAGCAAATAATATGCCCGCACTATAGGACTTATGCAATGCATTTTGTATTCAATATGCATCTTTCTTGCGCATCAATATTGTATTCGCACCGAAATTAAGCAAAAGCGGGGGATTTTTCAGATTCAGCACCGGAACAGGGCTTGAGTTGCATGGAATGCGATGAATATGCTGAAAAAGACAAAGGGCTAAGTAGAAAAATCTACTTAGCCCTTTGCTTTTAAATCAATTAATTTTGGAGCGAATAGAGGGAATCGAACCCCAGCGCTATTGCGGCCTTCAACCGCGGCCGGTTATGTGAACGGGCATGTGCTTACTATCAATGGTGGGATGTCGATCGCGATGTAAAAGACAGACATTTGCTACGCATTGCCGGCCAACCTTTGCAGACAATGCACCAATCGGCCATCCGGTTGATAAAGTTCTTCGAGGATCGAAAAGTGATTGCGTCCGGGCAAGGGCTCCAACCATGCCGGCGCGCCGATATGCTGGGCTGCTTGTATGTAATCCTGCGACTGCCGCCGCAATTCCGGCAATTCATCATGCCCGAACGCCGCGCAAAGCGCCGGCTGCGAAGCCGCCACCCGGTGCAGCGGGCTAAGACGGTTAGCCTCTTCCATACTCAAACCGAGTTTGTCGTTCAAACCACACAATGCGATAGGATCCAGATCGAAAATGCCGCTGATTGCCAGTGCGCCTTTTATCTCGGGCTTCACTGCCAGCAAAGCCGCTGCGAGGTGCCCGCCCGCCGACCATCCACCGATGATCACATTCTGCGGATCAAAATCGAGTTCCGACGCTTCCGCACGATCAAACAAAACATCCAGCGCCTGACCGCACTCGTCCAGAATTTTCTGCAAACCAGCTTCAGGGGCCAGCGTGTAACCCACCACCGCAACATCGAAACCGCGAGCAAGCGGCCCCTCAGCGACAAATGAAAACATGTCGCGGCTGTTACGCTGCCAATACCCCCCATGCAGGAAAACGAATAGCGGCGCCTTCTGTGCGCCGCACGCAAAAAAATCGATCTGTTGCCGTTGGCTGCTGCCGTATGCAATATCAAGCGTGTGGCCCGGCTGCGCGCGCAACAACTCGCTACGCGCACGCCATCGTTGCAACCATAGCGGGCTATCTTGAACAGCACCGGTATTGTCGTACGCCGCAGTCAGCGTAGCGCGGTCCATGCCGCGATAGAGTTGTATGGAATCACTCATGCATTCACCATCGCGGAATCGATTTTTTTCGGTGCAAGGTGACTGGAAAGACGACCTGTGATGTCGCGACGCAAGGCGTTGAACTCGGCCGACGATACATCCCGCGGGCGCGGCAAGTCTATCCGGATGTCGCTGGCAATCCGCCCAGGTCCGGCGCTCATTACCACCACGCGATCCGCCAGGAAAATAGCCTCCTCCACCGAGTGCGTCACGAATATCACGGTCAGTCGCGTTTCGCGCCAGATGGTCAACAGTTCTTCCTGCAACTTTGCGCGGGTTAGTGCGTCAAGCGCGCCAAAGGGCTCATCCATGAGCAGCACGCGGCCGTTGTTAGCCAGCACACGGGCGATGGCTACGCGCTGCTTCATGCCGCCCGATAATTGGCCGGGATACCTATCCGCAAAACCGCCGAGACCCACCATTGCCACGAATTTGTCGGCTATCTCCGCCACCTCGCGGCGACTCCGCCCCGCATGCTTCGGACCGAAGCCGATGTTCTCGCTCACCGTCAGCCACGGGAACAAACCGTAGTCCTGAAATACCATGCCGCGGTCGGAACCCGGACCGACTATTTCGTTGCCGTAACTGCGCACGCTGCCATTACTCACCGTTTCAAAACCCGCCATGATTCGCAACAGGCTGGACTTGCCGCAGCCCGATGCGCCCAGCAGGCAGACGAATTCGCCCTGCTCCACAGTCAGGTCGATTCCATGCAAGGCATGGACCGGGCCGTTGAGCGCACTGTAAATCTTGTCGACACCGGAGACCTGTAAAGCAGGAACCTTGAAGCGGTCGCTGGATTTCATATTTTTATCAAGCATGATGTTGCGGACTCCAGCGCATGAGACGATTGTTAATCAGGATAATCATCCGATCGGATACGAAACCCGCCAAACCGATGACGACCATGCCGGTGATGACCAGGTCGGTGCGGGACAGCGTGCGCGCATCCATGATGACCGCACCCAACCCCGTTTGAACACCGGTCATCTCGCCGACCACAATCAGAATCCAGGCGAACGACAGACCCAGTCTCAAACCATTGAAAATACTGGGCAGCGCCGCGCGCAGCGTCACCGAGCGGAATTGCGCTGTCCCGTTACAGCCGAGCATGGCGGCGGCCTCGAATAATCTTGCTTCGACCGAACGCACACCGAACACCGTATTGAGCATGATCGGATAGAACGCGCCGAGGAATACCAGGAAAATGGCTGAATTGGCGCCCAGGCCGAAGAAAATCATCGCCAGCGGAAGCCAGGCCGTCACCGGCACCGGACGCAAGATGGAAAGCATCGGATCCAGCAGCATCCTGAGCAACACCGAGCGTCCCAGCATTAAACCAAGCGGCACACCGGCCAACGCAGCCAGGCCGAATCCAAGAAATACCCGGCGCGTCGAGGCCCACAAATTCACCAGCAAAGTCGCGCTGAACGCATCGTCATAAATGCCGCCGAATGCAAAGTCCCACATCATTATCGCCACTGCCTGCGGCGTTGGGATCAGCCGGGTGCCCGACCATTGAACCAGTACTGACCACAGCACCAGCAGCACGACAGGAACTATCAGCGCCAGCAAGACAGGGCGCCGCCACGTCGCCGGCCGCTTGCCGGATGTTGCTGTCGGCACAGGCGTCGCGGTAACGGGTACCGGCAGCTCGATTATTACGTTATCGCTCATGGACTTTCTCAGGATGTTAATTGATGCAGCAAAGCGGTAGGCACGAAACGGTTGTAATCGGGAAGCGTCCGAATCTGCTTGCGACTCAGCATCTGACTGCCGTAATAGCGGGCCTGCGTGACGAATTGATCGTCGATGCGCCAAGTAAGCTCGACATTCGGCGCCGCCAGTTCAATCGAACGGCGCTGCTGGCCCAGGCGCTGCATCGCCATCGCGATGAAGGCCTCTTTGTCCTTCATCGCGTACTCGCTGGCGGCGCGATGAATCTTCAGCAATGCACGTACCCGTTCCGGATCCTTTTTCAGTAGATCTTCACTCGATGTCAGCACCATGTTCAGGGAGCCGGTAGGCGTCGAATACGGGTATTCAAGGATGCGACCCGTTCCGTTGGCCAGACTGATGCCAGGCGCAGGTTCGGCGCCAACGTAAGCATCAAGATCCCCTCGCGCCAGCGCGGGCGCCATGTCGCTGAATGAAACGCGCACCACTTCAATGTCGCGTGCAGTCATCTTTTCTGACGCCAGGCGGTCCATGAAAACCACTTCCTGGGTCGAACCCGGCCAAATGCCGACGCGCATTCCCTTCAGATCGCGGATTGTCGCCGCCTTGGACGCGGCGGCGACCACCACTGCCATCCCGCGATTGCACGCTGCAGCAACGATCACTACCGGTTCGCCGGCAGCCGCTCCCAAGGTGGCAGCAGCAAGACCGTAGATGGCGAAATCGACGGTTCCGGTCACCACTGCATCCTTGCCGTCGGTAGGGCTCTCAAATGGGATCACTTCGATTTTCATGCCGGGTGGCGCGAAGCGCGAATAGAAATACGGCGTGATGCCGTGGATAAGTTTCAACGTACCGACCTTGATCACGCGCTCTTGCGCGCGAACTGGCAATCCGCGCGTGGCAATCGCGGCGCCCGCTGCAGTGGCAGCGGCGTATTTAAAAAATGAACGTCGGGTAATATTGTCCAAGTCAGCTCCTTGAGCGAATCGAAATACAAGTCTGATATAAGCGCAGCACCGCTTGGCGCCGGCATTTTGTTCTTCTGCTGCAATGCAGAATCGAGCACATGTTAGGAGAAGACTTTACAAAAGTATATTCAGAAGTAAAAATGGGCTTCATAAATTAAATTTATATTCATGCAACAACCAATCGATCTGCGCCTGCTTCAGACATTTATTCTTCTGGTTGAAACCGGGAGTGTTTCGGAGACCGCGCGGCGTATCAGCCGAACCCAGCCTGCGGTGACGCTGCAGTTGCAACGACTCGAACAACTGGTAGGCGCCACGCTTTACAACACTGTGGGACGCAAGCCGGTCCTGACGCCCGACGGAGAAGTACTGCTGGGTTACAGTCGCACCATCCTCGGTCTGCACAACGAGGTCCTGACCCGGCTGCTGGCGCCGAAACTCGGAGGGAAAGTGATCCTGGGCATACCGGACTTGTATGCAGCCTATGTTCTTCCCCCCATACTGTCGGCCTTCAATCTGGCGCATCCGAATGTGGACGTCGAAATCCGCTGTTCGCTTTCAAGCCGCTTGATGACCGCGATCGGTCACAATGATATTGATATCGCGCTGGTCACCGGCATGCCGGCATTCAAGCACGGCCTGGTCGTGGCGCAGGAGCCGCTGGTGTGGGTGGCAAGCGAAGCAGGGCCGCAACAAATAAATCCATTACCGCTGGCGATGCTACCCCCAGGCAATATTTTCCGCGATCATGCGCTTGCGGCATTGGAACAGGTGGGGCGAAGCTGGCGGCTGGTGTGCGTCAGCGAGAGTATCAGCGGCATCCAGGCTGCAGTGCTGGGCGGTATCGCCGTAAGTGTAGTCGGCGCCAGCTCTGTCGTTCCAGGAATGCGGCTATTAGGGCGTAGCGACACCTTCCCTACCCTCCCTAAAGTCGATCTGACGCTGTACCGTGCAGCGGGCCGTCCAAACCCTGCCGCCGATGCCTTGGCCGATGTTATTACCCGGCATTTCAAACAATCCGCGATTGCACCTGCGGCCAACGCAACACGTACGCAGGCGGGCAGCGGCGCGCATGAATAGGCTGAATGAATAGGCCGAATGAATAGGCTGATGCAAATCAGGACCTGCAAATAAAAAACCCGCCAAAAAATGACGGGCCTTTTAACTTTCTGGTGCGGATAGAGGGACTCGAACCCCCACGCCTTGCGACGCTAGAACCTAAATCTAGTGCGTCTACCAATTCCGCCATATCCGCAGTGCGCGTATTCTAACCGATTACATGGCCATTGTGGTACTCGAAACGTTGTGCGTCGGCTATCATGCCACGCATGCATGAAACCGAATTCAAACCGCTGACGCATTACGAGAATTTCCCGGTTGCCTCGATCCTGCTGCCGGGCCATCTGCGACCTGCCGTACAGGTCATTTATGCCTTCGCCCGCAGCGCCGACGATATCGCCGACGAGGGCGATGCCCTGCCCGCCGAACGGCTGGCGGCACTGCGCGCCTACGAAACCGCACTGAGCCGCATCGATCAGGAATTGCCGCAACAAGATCCATTGTTCGCCGCCGTGGCCAAGGTCATGCGGCAATACCGGCTATCGTCGGCACCGTTCTTCGCCCTGCTGTCGGCATTCCGGCAGGATGTGCTCACCACGCGCTACCAGACCTTTGCCGAGCTGCTCGACTATTGCGCCCGTTCGGCTGATCCCGTCGGCGCCTTGATGCTGCATTTATACGGCCAGGCCGATGCACGCAATCTCCGCGAATCGAATGCGATTTGCTCCGCACTGCAACTGATTAATTTTTTGCAGGACGTCGGCGTCGACTGGCAAAAGAGCCGTATTTATCTGCCGCAGGAAGATTTGCAGCGCTTCGGCGTCAGCGAAACGGCTATCGCAAACGGAACGCTCAATCCGGCGTGGCGCGCGCTGATGGCATTTGAAGTGGCGCGCACCCGGGCCATGCTGCAATCCGGCGCGCCGCTGGCACGCCGGCTGCCGGGCCGCATCGGCTGGGAACTGCGGCTGGTGATACAAGGCGGGATGCGTATCCTGGAGCGGATCGAAAGCGTCGATTACGATGTGTTTCGACGGCGGCCGAAGCTGGCTGCGCGCGATTGGCTGGTGATTTTATGGCGCGGCTGTCGGATGTGATAGGCGTTGATGCGCGGTGATGCTCGTTGCGCTGCATACCCAAGGCTCTGTTTAATGTCTGCCCGACGCCTTTTGATGCCTTTCGATGCCTTTTGACGCCTTTTTATTGTCCCGCCCGCGCCAGTCGGCTAGCATAGCGCCTGCGCGTTTAAACACGCGAAAAGGGCCGTTCAGCTTCGACTTACCTTACCGTTCTCACTATGTCTCCAGACGAATATTGCCAACAAAAAACGGCGCAAAGCGGTTCCAGTTTTTACTACAGCTTCCTGTTTTTGCCGCCCCAACGCCGTCTTGCGATTACGGCGCTCTATGCCTTCTGCCGCGAGGTCGACGATACCGTGGACGACGCAATCGATGAAGGCATCGCCCGCACCAAACTGATGTGGTGGCGGCAGGAGATCGCCGCCATGCTGGGCGGTCATCCCAGCCATCCGGTGACGCTGGCGCTGCAACCGCATCTGGCGCCCTACGATTTGAAGGGCGAACATTTGCTGGCCATTATCGATGGCATGGAAATGGATCTGAGTCAGACCCGTTATCTGGACTTTATCGGCCTGCAAAAATATTGCTGGCATGTGGCCAGCGTGGTCGGCATTTTGTCGGCCGGTATTTTCGGGGCGACGATGCCGGAAACCCTGGCGTATGCCGAAAAGCTCGGGCTGGCATTTCAATTGACCAATATCATTCGCGATGTCGGCGAGGATGGCCGCAAGGGGCGGATTTATCTGCCGGTCAACGAAATGCAGCAATTCGGCGTGACGGCGGCCGATATCCTGAATGCGCGCCATAGTGAAAATTTCGAAAAGCTGATGCAATTCCAGACCGCGCGCGCGCAGGCAGTCTACGACGAAGCATTTGCGCTGCTGCCGCGACAGGATCGCCACGCGCAACGGCCAGGACTGATGATGGCGGCGATTTATCGTACCTTGCTCGATGAGATCGCGCGCGATGGTTTCCATGTGCTGCAGCAGCGCATCTCATTGACGCCTATCCGCAAATTGTGGCTCGCATGGAAGACCTATGTGCGCAACTGAAGCAGTTTTTTGCTTTGAATAATCGCTTGCATAATCATTTGCGAACCGCAGTCATCGGCGCCGGCTGGGCCGGTTGCGCTGCGGCTGCAACGCTGGCGCAAGCGGGCCATTCCGTCACACTGCTCGAAGCAAGCCGCGCCCTTGGCGGCCGTGCACGCCGCGTCGATATCGACGGCAAAGCGCTTGATAACGGCCAGCACATTCTGCTCGGCGCCTATCGCGCCAGTCTGGACCTGATGCGCATGCTGGAGATCGATATCGATCGCGCATTGCTGCGCCTCCCCTTGCAAATGCGTTACCCCGCAGGCAGCGGCGGCATCGATCTGATTGCGCCGCGCCTGCCGGCGCCCTTCCATTTGTTATCGGCGCTATGCGTCGCCCGCGGCTTGTCCTGGCACGACAAGCTGGCGTTGGCGCGCTGCTTCGCCGCCATGCGCCGGAGCGGCTGGCGGCTCGATCATGATTGCTCTGTGCTGGAATTGCTGCAGCGTTATGCGCAAAGCGATTGCTTGGTGCGCAGCTTATGGCGGCCGCTTTGCGTGGCGGCCTTGAATACGCCGCCGCAACGGGCTTCCGCGCTGGTTTTCCTGGCCGTATTGCGCGACAGCCTCGGCGCTTGCCGCAATGCATCCGATATGCTGTTGCCGCGCATCGATTTAAGCGCCCTGCTGCCGCTGCGCGCTGCGGCATTCGTCGAGCGCGCAGGCGGACGCGTTGAAACTGGCGCCGCCGTCAAGCAAATCTCCCGCGCACCCGAGGGCACGCATTGGCTGCTGCATTTCAACGATGCGCAACGAGCTGCGGTAAGCGCCGACCGCATCATTATCGCAACCGCGCCGGAGCAAGCCGCCGCGCTGCTGAGCGGCTTGAGCGATACCACTTTGCTGGATGCCTTGCGCTACGAACCGATTACCACCTGCTATCTGCAATATCCGGCGGCGACGCAATTGGCGCGGCCTTTTTATGCGCTGCTCGACGACGCGCCCGATTCCGCCTGGGGCCAGTATGTATTCGATCGCGGCCAGCTCGATCCGGTGCAAGCCGGTTTGCTGGCGGTGGTCGTCAGCAGTTCGACAGAGGCGATTGCGCAGGGGCCGGCAGCGCTGACCGAAGGCATTGCGGCACAACTGGCCAGCGTATTGCGCCAGCCTGCGCTGAGAACGCCGATGTGGAGCAAAGTCATCAGCGAAAAACGTGCGACGTTTTCTTGCACGCCCGGCTTGCGCCGGCCTTCGAATATTACCGATGCTGAAGGGATTTTTCTGGCTGGGGATTATACCGCTGGCGATTATCCGGCTACGCTGGAGACGGCTGTGCGCAGCGGGATTGCGGCGGCGCGCTCCATCGGCTAATGCACATACATTTTGTATTTCGGGCCGTAATCCAGAAATAATTCCTCTCGCGGCTTGATATCCTCCATGGCGATAAGGAATATTCCGTGCCGTCCCAACGTGCATGCTTGCAGATTATTCCGCATTCCCTTAAATGCCGGATGCGTCAATACCTTTGGATCCGGTTGGATGCTGTTTATTATGCTCAACACATTGCCTGCATTGAGGCCGCTGAGTACGGCATCCTCATCTTCCACGTCGTAGGCGTAAGAATCGACATAGTTCTCCCCGTGCTTTTCGCATTTCTTGGCGTACTCTCCTTTTTTAATAGACAATAATTCCCCCGCATAAAATCCGATAACATCGAATTTCTCGATTAATTCCTTAGCAAACACCGAATTGCCCCGTGATGGCCCTTCGCTTGGGCGGCGCACCTCCAGCAGGTCGTCCAACTTTTTGCCGGCGACAGGGCCTTCATCTTTCAACCATTGATTGACCTGCACACGTATCCGACGCTTCACTTTTGCTTTTTCTGAAGGCATCTCATCCAGCAACTTCTGCAATTCCGGGGGTAGCCCGAGCGTCGGGCGCCTCCCCTTTTTCAATACCAAGGAAAGCGCATGTCCTTGTGCATCGCGCACATAGGGCTGCGTGTTGTCGTAGGTATGCTCATTACTCTCTACTACCGGATCGTTCAATTCCGGCGTGATGGAAGTTTCCGCCGTCTTCGGGTTATAAACGCCCTTCTCTCTTTCCAGAAATTTGACGCCGGGTTCTCTTAGTCCGAGTCCGGTTGCACACACATAATGCTCGAAAGTGGTATATCGCAAACGATGTTTCTTGGCATAGCCCACTACGCCCCCTTGTTCTGTTCTTTCGTCCTCACTCATATCCCGCCATCTCTCCAAATGCGCCACAGTCATACGGACTTTTTTATTATATTTGTCTATAAATTTCTCACCGGCTTTCGTTAGTCCAAATGCATCCGCATAAAGCTCAAAAATGTCGCGCTTCAAACCATTTTTCTCGGCGTAACCCTCTATGCCTCCTTGTTCTTCTCTTTGGTCCTCGGGCATATCGCGCAATATCTCCAAATGTTCCGCCATGTCCTTCCGCAAGACTTTCTTTTTCTGAGCTTCTAAAAATGTCTTACCGTATTTCGTTAGCCCCTTTATATTCACATAATGCCTAAAACTGTGGGTGTACAAACATTGTTCACTCGCATAATCACTAATGACCTCCGATTTTTCTTCGGCGCTCTCAAGCAGATCCACGCATTCCAGCAAATGTTGCGCCGTCATTTTCGTATAGTCGTTCTCATCCGGCTTTTCTAAAAATTTCTCACCGGATTTCGTTAGTCCAGATGCATCCACATAAAACTCAAAACAGTCGAGGTCCAAACCATGTTTCCCGGCGTAATCCGCTATGCTTCCTTGTTCTTTTCTTTGGTCCTCGGGCCTATCCACCCATGCCCGCACATGTTCCTTCATCGTATCCTTAGCACCTCTTTCTAGAAAATAAACACCGCGCTTCGTTAGTCCGGCTTTATTCGCATAAACCCTAAAGCTGCGGTACTTCAAACCATGGTGAACTGCATATTTCTTAATGCGCCATTTTTTCCTTTCTTCCGGAGGCATACTCTTCCATATCCGCAGATGCCTCTTCAATTTCAATGTCCTCTGAGCGCCGGCTGTCATAGGCTTCTTCGGAGCGCCGATGATGTCCGTATCGCCGGATCTGCCCAACTCGCGGCCGTCGGCAATATCAGAAATACTATTATTGGATTTCGCGCAGGAAGTCTTCGGCGGCGACGCTTGAGGAAGTGGCTCTTCCGCCAATAGGAAAGGGGCATATTCTTCCGCGTGTTCCTGCAAATAATCAGCGCACTCATTGCGCATTTGCATGGGCGGTTGCGGCGGTAAATTCCATCTGCCTATCTTGGGTGCGGATATGGCGGTAGTGGACACATCCCCTTTCCTTTTAACGGCCACCGGGCGCTCTTCATGCCGGGCTAGCAGAGGAAGGGGCTGCGATCTTCGCGAGAAGACGCAGGCAACTTCACTAGACGATTGACGTCCCGATGCCGATGGTTCGATCCGCTTTGACGCATGCGTGTCCGGCTCAGAATCTTTTGCATTGCACGCTTCCGGGGGACTATCCACGACAAGGTCTATCGTCGGCGCCGCGTTGCGTGCGGGTATACCCATCTCAGACAAAATAATACCGGCTATGCTGTCATTATTATCTGGGCCGGCCATCTCCAACACCAATTGATGCATCACATGTTGCACCGTATTTACGGTCAACCCTTTCGCTATGCCGTAGGCCTCAAAGGGAAACTTTATTTCGCGTTCTTTTTCCGCTTCAGGGGATACCATCGTCGTCTTACCGTACCCTTTGTACCCTGTGGAGGGCAACAGCCGTAACGTGGCGGACGATTGCACAAAATCTTTGCACAGAGAATTAAATTCTTTGCTTCTCTTGCAGGCCAACTCGATCAGCGGTTTAGCCGCATCCAAGCACCTCTTATTGCTATCCTTTGTAAATATGCTGCTACACAGTTGATCGATACCGAGTAGCACATATTTACCGCGCTTAAAGCGTAACGGCAGCTTGTCATTAGGTATGGGGGGCTTGCTCTGGCTACTCTGAGATATTGCAAACATAAATCAACTCCAAAACTAAAAATTAAGATAATTATTCGTCATCCAATTTGGCCGGGTCTGCCGTCAAACCGCGCGCGAGATCGATATCAAGATGCTCATCGCAGTACGCAATGGCGTTATATTCGTGCGACGTTTTCTTGCATGCCAAGCTTGCGCCGGCCTTCGAATGCTACCGATGCGCAGGGGATTTTTTTGACTGGGGATTACACCGCTGACGATTCTCCGGCGACGCTGGAAACGGCGGTGCGTAGCGGGATTGCGGCGGCTCTATTAATTCATTGAGCAGGATGACGGCGCGGCGTGTTCATCGCTGGTTGGCGGATTGGTCTTTCAATGCTTGCATAGCTTTAATACCTAGCGGGGATACCGCATAAAGAAATTTCTCCAACTTGCCTACATTTACCTTCCATGCCGAAGAAATATATTGAGCTTCGTCAACGGTCTCTAATGCTTTTAAAACGGACTCCTTGAGGTGCCCATAATTATCTCCATACAACCTAAAGACGCTACTCTGCGTCAGATCCGTCGGGCTAAAGACGCTACCCTGCATCAGATCCGTCGGGGACCAAGTGTCATTCTTTTCGAAACGTGAGCGTAAGGAGGAGAGCGGCAAATTATTTACCCTGCAGAAATCAGTTAGTGTTATCTGCTTAGAAGCCCAAATATCGTATGCAATTGTGCAAACTGTATTACATATTTCCGTTCTGCTAGGAGATGACAAAGAACCGGGAGCCAACGGTCGTCCAAGAATATACGAATAAGTGTATAAGCGAGCTTCACTTGTGTTTGAGCGCCCTCCACTATTTCCTGATCTGAAGGTGTTTTGCTGAATTGGGGTGAAAGAGCTGCATAATTCTTCTGGCAATTCACGCATACAATCAAACATACGATCAAACAAATCTGCATTTTTCTGCCGTTCTAGATACTCGGCTCCATCTTTTAACCCAAATTGACCAAAATATTTCTCGGCCTCGACAGGATTCAGATTATTTCGCGCTATAAAGCCTGCGGAATCAAACTCAAGATTTGTCACTCTATCCCAGTTTTTCATCTGATCGGCTGAGCTCTCATCTCGATACTTCAGCAAAATCTCTTGTGTCACCGAAGCGCTGCCAGTAACCCGAGTTAACGTACGTCCACGATGATCGCTGCTAGACGATAGAGTCTGATACGGAAGGGCCGAAAAACGTGGGGAAGAAATATTCTGGTGCGTTACCTTGGGCATAAACTCAACTCCTAAATTAGAAATAAGATGAGTCCTATTCTAAGAATTTTTGGGAGTTAAATTATTCCAATCCAATGAACAATGTTGCGATCCACCCGCAATTTGCACGCCAAGCAGCGAGCAATACAGAGCGGGAATCAAAGGATGCTCATTGTTCCACGAATTGTTTTTTGAATATTTGAACAATGCCGCGGACGCGGCAAAGTGCCGGTGCGTCTAGCCGGCTTGCCAATCGCCGCGAGAAATCTTCTCCAGCCAAAACGCGCCGATGATGGTTTTGACATCGGTAACAGCGCCGTTGCGCACGCCATCCAGCAATTCGCTCAGCGGTGCTTTGTAGACTTCCAGGAATTCTTCGTCATCAAGTTTGGCCGGGCCTGCCGTCAAACCGCGCGCCAGATAGATATCAAGATGCTCATCGCAGTAGCCAATGGCGTTATGGATGGTGCAGACGAACTGCCATTCACGGGCGGTATAGCCGGTTTCTTCTTTTAATTCGCGCTGTGCGCAAAGTAGCGGATCTTCGCCCGCATCGATTTTCCCCGCCGGAAATTCAATAAAAACACGATCCAGCGGATAACGGAATTGACGCTCCAGCAGCACGCTGCCGTCGTCGAACAGCGGCAGAATAACCACTGCACCGGGGTGATTAAAATATTCGCGCACCGCAGATGCGCCGTTGGGCAGGCGCACCGTATCGTTACGGACTTTCAGGAACACGCCGTCATAGACGACCTTGCCATCGATTTTAACTTCGGTCAGATGATCATCCATGCCGTTCTCAGTTCCTCTGCAGTGTCAGCGTGTTTCGGCAGCGCAGTAATGCGCTCAGTGATGCTTGTATAGATAACGGAAAACATAACCCGGAAAAGCAAACACCAGAAACAGACAGCCGGTGATCGCATAAAATTCCCAACCATGTGCAAAAACATTGCCCATGGTCGATTCCATCAGATAGGCCACGCCGCCGACCAGAAAATACAGTATCAGTAATTCAATCAGCCGCCACCAGATCGGTTTGACGAATTGCGCGTCGCGTCCGAGCGGAATGACCGCGAATAACTGCTGATTCAAGAAAGGCACGTTGGCGGCAAGCAGCGCCAACAGGATCACGATCCAGCTATAGAAAGAAACGTTCAATGAATCACATTACTCAGGAAGGAGGACATGGTGGTCACCATGGTTCTTGCCGACAGGTCCATCAACAGACCAGGCCACAAACCGAGTACCACCGCTGCCGCGCCATTAATACTTAGCACGATACGCACATCGATGGTCGATACCAGCTTGGTGGTATCGATCGCATCGTCGAAATACATCAGCTTGACGATGCGCAGATAGTAGAACGCGCCGATCAGCGAAAACAGCACGGCCAATACCGGCAACCAGATCTGACCGGTCGCCAATGCTGCCTGCAGCACGGATAACTTGGCGAAGAAACCGACGGTCGGCGGCAAGCCTGCCAGCGACAGCATCAGGATCATCATGACGGCGGCAAACCATGGACTGCGTTGATTCAGGCCCTTCAGGTCTTCCAGCTTATCGCCCTCGTAACCGGCACGCGACAGCAGCAGGATCACGCCGAAAGTACCCAAGGTCGTCAGCACATAAGTAATCGCATAAAACAATGCCGAACTATAGGCATTCGGGGCCGCATACAGATTGTTGCCGACCACGCCGGACAGCAGACCCAGCAGCATAAAGCCCATATGCGAAATGGTCGAATAAGCCAGCATCCGTTTCAGATCGGTTTGCGCAATCGCGGTAATGTTGCCGATTGCCAGCGATAACACGGACAGCACCAGCAACATTTGCTGCCAGTCGATCGCCAGCGGCAACAGGCCTTCAACCAGCAAGCGATAAGTGATTACAAAGGCTGCCAGTTTCGGCGCGCCGCCCAATACCAGCGTGACCGCGGTCGGGGCACCCTGATAAACGTCCGGCACCCACATGTGAAACGGCACCACGCCCAGCTTGAACGCCAGACCCGCGACCACAAAGACCAGGCCAAATACCAGAATCGTGTGATCGACCTGGCCCGATGCAATCGCCTGGAATACCTGCGGCAAATCCAATACGCCGGTAGCGCCGTAGATCATCGAAATCCCGTACAGCATGAAGCCGGAAGCCAGTGCGCCCAACACAAAATATTTCATCGCCGCTTCGGTCGATACGGCGTGATCGCGGCGCAGGGCAATCAGCGCATACAACGACAGCGACATCAGTTCCAGACCCAGATAGATGCTCAACAGGCTGTTGCCGGAGATCATGACCATCTGGCCCAGCAATGCAAATAAGGTCAGCGCGTAAAACTCGCCGCCCAGTTGGGTGCCGACGATACCGCGCTCGGTGACATAGACGCGCGAATAAATCAGCGTCATCGCTACCGCAATATACGATGCCAGTTTCATCACCGAAGACAAGGGGTCCGAGACGAACATGTTATTGAACGTGTAGACGGTCGGATCATTGAAACCCTTCAGCGTCAGCGCTGCGCATCCAACCAGCGTCAGCAACGACAGCCAATAGGTGATGATGCGTTTAGCGTCTGACAGGAACATATCGATCAGCAGGATTGCAGAGCCTGCAATCAGCAGAAATATTTCCGGATAGACGGGGATCAGATTCGGAGGGATCAGATTCAAATTATTCATTTATTTGCCGCTTCTATTCGCTGGTCGCAGATCAGTTGATTTTCGAGATGGCGACATGCTTGAGCAGATCACCGACCGATACTTGCATTGCATTGGTCATCGGCGCCGGATACAGACCGACGACAATGACGGCGATGCCCAGCAGTCCTAGAATCAGGAATTCACGTTTGTTGAGATCGATTAGTTCGGCCACGTGATGATTGGCGATGGCGCCGAATATCACGCGTTTGGCCAGCCACAGCGAATACGCCGC
>JAQGNR010000264.1 GCA_028291765.1 Herbaspirillum sp. | reverse complement strand
ACGCACCCTATTCGCCCTGACTTGATCAATAGCAATAATCTTGCCGTGCTGAATCTGAATCTGAATCTGAATCAGCTTCGGCGATGCCGTTCAAACCGGAATGCGTGCCGGCCGCAAGATGGGATGTGGCGTGATGTTGTGCTCCGTTCATGTCATTCCGGCGGCCTGCGGCCCCCTCCCTTCTTTACTTCACTGCGCACAACATCCCGCCACAGCCCGCCCGACGCCCACTGCGCACAAGCGGCGCGCTCCACTCCAGAATTTTCCAGCGCTGCGAGACCCCGTCGATCGTCAGATCAACACAATCTTCCCGGACGGATCCCAAGCGCACGGAAACCGGTTGACCTGCGCGCCACGGCAAAGTGGAGTGCAAAATATCCCAGCCGTCAGCGGTGCGGCAGCCGAACGATATTTCAAAATCCAGCAATGCCATATGTTCCGACGCCACGCGAGCCGTCAACAGCGTGCCCGGCGTCATCCCGGCGGGCCAGTCGACGCAACGGTTCTTGATATGCATGACATAAGATCCGGCCACCAGCAAAAACCGGGCGGGCGTCGCCGGCGCGCCATCCACATTGAGCAACTGCAACGCCGCGAACCCGTCGTGCGAATCCGGCAACAAATGCCAGTGTTCCAGATAAGGTGTGTATAAGCCGGTTTCCGTCAGGAACGCCGGTTCGAAATGCATCAGTCCGGCATCCGGTTTGGCTCTCGCCGGGTGATAGTCGAGCAGATGACGCCATCTGCAAATCTCGTGCGATCGGGCTGCGTCGACTTGCGTGACGCCGGCAAAACCGTGTTGCCGCACCAGCCAGTCGAGCTGTTGTTCATTGCAATCCGCAAACGCGTACACGCCCGAAAAATCGGGTCTGCCGGCGGGTATGCGAATGTCGGCATGCCACCGACCGGTCTGCAGCCAGAACACGGTGGTATCGATATCCCGCATGCGCGGTGTTTCCAGCAAACTGCGCTGCCAGACGCCGCGATAACGCGCCGGCACCGGTGCGCCCAGCTTGACAGGGATCGTCATGCCGGCTCCTTTCACCGTCATTCGTGCCACCCGGGAAACGCCCGCAGGCCGCGGTAGAAAGCGAAGTCGTGATTCGGCCATACCTGAGCGTCCTCTTCATGCGCAAGCCGTTTGAGCTTGCGGATGCTGTCTACCGCCTGATCGTATTGATGCCGCCAGCATCCGCCCGGCGCGATTTCGTCATCCAGGTTTTCCGTCAAGTCGGCGGCATCTCCGGCCAGCAGCACCGGCTTCCCCTTCGGCAATTCGATCCACATCGACATGTGACCGGCCGTGTGGCCGGGCGTGCTGATCGCGCTCACGCCGCTGCACAGCGCGTACTCGCCCTGGCGGATATCGAACGGGCCATGCGCGATGAAATCATCGGCAAAGCAAGCGGCGTCGGCTCCGCCGCGCGCGGCTTCCAGTTCGTCATGCTGGATATGAATTTCCGCGCCGCAGCCGCAACGCTTGAGTTCACCCAGACCGCCGACGTGATCGAAATGCAGATGGCCGACAAAGATCACATCGATGTCGGCCGGCGTCAGGCCCAGCCGCGCCAGGTGATGCGGAATGCGCTGTTCTTCCTGCATCGCCGGCACATTAATGTTGGCCGCATGGTAGTGCTGCGTACACAGCGCCGGGTCGTTGATCTTGTTGTAGTCGCAGCCGACGTCGTACAGGATGCGGCCATTGGCGGTTTCGATCAGATAGGCCAGGATCGGCGCATCGATCATCTGGCCTGCGCCGCGCCCATGGGTGGAGATCGATTTGTCGTAGCGATGCGTTGCGGTGAGCAACGGCCAGAGTTTTTTGACGGCGGTCATGGCGCTCCCTTGATGAATGACAGCGCTTCGGCAACACCGGCGACACGGCCGAAAATGCCGCCCTCCACCGCAATCATGTCGAGCGCCGGCTGCTGCAATGCCGGATTGCTGGCCGCACAGGCGTCACCGGCCACGATGCATTCGTAGCCGCGATCCACCGCTTCGCGCAAGGTCGAATGTACGCAGACTTCAGTGGTCACGCCGCACAGGATCAGCGTGCGGATGGCGCGGCGCTGCAGGATTGCCTCCAGATCGGTTTTGTAGAAAGCGCCATAGCCGGGTTTATCAATCACGGTTTCGTCCGGCAGCGGCGCCAATTGGTCGATGATGCCGTGACCGTATTCGCCGCGGATCAGCAGGCGGCCCATCGGGCCGGTGCTGCCGATGGCGGCGCCGGCGGCCTGACTGCGCGCGCGCTTTTGCGGCGGGCAGTCGGACAAGTCGGGCAAGTGCCCTTCCCGCGTGTGCAGCACCAGCAGTTGCGATTGCCGCGCCGCATCGAGCAGCATGCCGATATGTTCAATCACCGAAGACAAACGACGCACGTCCAGCCCGGCCTGCGCCGCGTAACCGCCCGCCGCGCAAAAATCGCGCTGCATGTCAATCACGATCAGCGCAGTTGCGTCAGCCATCGAGGAACTCCTTGCGCAATGCGGCCGCAATGCGCGTGCCGACCTCATCGATCATGCGCAATCCTTTTTCCGCACTGGCGCCCTTGGCCGACGACAACGCGCCGGAAGACGGCACCCAGTGCGTGCAAGGCGGGTACATGTCGTACGGCGGGAAGTCGGCCGGCGGCTCTTGCGGCAACAGATCCAGATGCACCAGATCGGGAAAATAATGCAGCATCATCGAAGTTTCGATGACCGCCGCGTGTTCCAGCGCGAAGCCCGGAAAACCCTCGGGGAATATTTGCGCCAGCGTCGCTTCGGTCAGGAAATCCCAATACTCCAACCGCATCACACGCAACGGCGAGGCCGGCCCGACACGACGTCGCGCGAGGTCGATGCCTTCGGTCAGGAACCACTGGTTTTCATAATGGCCGGACACCACCGCGACGTTGCGCACGCCGTGCCGCGCCAGCTCTGCAATGATGTCGCAGGTCAGGCCGGCCAGCGTGCCGCCATCGAGACTGGTGGTGCCGGGGAAATGCTGGCCGCCGCCGCATTTCGGTTGCGACTTATAGCCGTAATTGATGGGCGGCGCGACGATGCCGCCGATCTGTCCGGCCACCGAATGCGCCACTGCCGTGGCCAACAATGCATCGGTGCCGAGCGGCAGATGCGGGCCGTGCTGCTCCAGTGCGCCGACCGGCAGCAGGACAATAACGTTCGGGTCTTTCAGGCGCTTTTCGTAGGCGACCCAGCTCAAGTGATCCATGCGCAGACTATCCATTAACTTCTCCATTAGTGGCTTCCAATAAAGCGGCGATCACGATCATCGCGGCGCCGATCCATTCCTTCAAACCCATTACCTCAGCGCAGCTCGCCACGCCAGTGCGCGCGTTCGCGCTCATGCCATCACCTCGCCGCGACTCACGACCAAAGCCTGGCCGGTAATGGCAAGTGCATCGTCGGAAGCCAAAAAAAGAAAACTGCGCGCAATATCCTGCGGCAGGATTTCGCGTGCGATCGCCTGTTGCGCCAGCACCGCCCGCCGTGCCTCCGCCAGGTCGCTGCCGTCGCGCGCGGCGATCACCGCCAGCGAACGTTGTGCGGCATCGGTGAAGACCCAGCCGGGGCACACCGCGTTGACCCGGATACTGCGCACACCGAGCTCCCACGCCAGCGAGCGCGTCAAGCCGATCACCGCGTGTTTGCTCGCCACATAGGCAGAAAATCCCGGCACCCCGATGCGACCCCAGACCGACGACTGATTGATCACGCAGCCGCCGTCCGGAATAGATGGCAACAGCGCATTGGTCAGGCGCGCCATGCTGGTGACGTTGTTATCCAGCAGGCGCGAGAAAGTACCGGCGACGTCATCGGCGGCAGTCAGCGGGGTTGGATATTCAACCCCGGCGTTGTTGATCAGGACATCGACCGCGCGGATTTTCGAGGCCAGCGCGCGCACTTCGGCGTCGCTGCACAAATCGCATGCAAACGCCGTCGCGCCGGCCTGCGGCATGGTCTCCAGCGCAGCCGCCAGACGTTCCGCATCGCGATCCACCAACAGCGTGCGGCAGCCTTGCACGGCAAATGCCTGCGCGATTGCCAGGCCGATGCCACCGGCCGCACCAGTGACCAATACCGTACGCCCGGCCAGTCCATAGTCGATTGCCATACCCGTGCCCCCTTAAACCGCAGTGAGGAAGGACACGCCCACCGCGCCCAGAAAGCCATCGGCGCGGCCGTGCGCATGCAGCGGCAGCACCGCGCCATAATCCGCGGACAGCACGCGCTTGACGCGATTGATGTGAAAGCTTTTCAGCAGCAGGCGCACCGGAATCACCTGGCTATAGGACGCATCGTACAGCTCGCGATGGAACGCAGGCAGTCGATACCATGGCACCTTCGGACGCGCATGATGCGCATTGTGATAACCGAAATTAAGCCACAGCAGGTTCAGCCATTTATTGTCGACGCCGACCACATTGCTGTAGGTATTGGCCTGTTCATAGGCGCGGTCGCGTAGCTTGTCGTCCGGGATCGGCGCCTCGTCGAGAATCGGATAGGCGTCGTAAGTATGTTGAAAACAATCGGCAAAACGCAGTACGGTGATGAACGCCAGTTGGGCGACGGCATACAGCGCCAGCGCAGACGGACAATATCGCCCCAGCGAGATCAACGCCGTTGCGCGCACCGCAAAAATAGCGACGATGCGCATGCGCGACTTGTCTGCCGAAGGGTGGATGAACGGCAGCGCCATCACATAGCCGCGCATGATGAATTCGATGGCCGGAAAGTACGCCCATTCCAGCGCCAATACCAGGCGACAGAACCAGGCCGGGCCGTCGAGCAAAAAGCGTTGCACATGAAACGTGATTACGTCGGCGCGCTCGACATGATGCCGCATGTGCTTGCGCCGCAGATCGGCAAACTGCGCGTAGCAACTGCCGTTGATCCATGTCATGACCGTGCCCCAGCGCGCATTCGCTTCAACGGTCTTAAAGATCGACTGGTGTGCGTATTCATGAATGAAATACGCCGACCAGATCAACGTCAGCGTCACCAGCAGCAAGCCCGCAGCCTTCAGCGGCCACAACGTTTGCATCAGCAATGCAATCCCCAGCGGATAGCCGAGCAATGTGAACGCCATGGCGACGCTGTTGGGCAACGCGCCGTCGGGGTATCGATAATATTGCGAAATCATAATGGCCTCATCGTTTTGAGAGGATGGGCAACGCTGCCCATCCCGCCCTGCTGAGAATTACTTCTTCTGTAGTGCCGTCACGAACTGCGCATCGATGGTCGACTCGGTTGCCGGAATCGTATCGATCTGGCCCTTGCTCTTGAGGATGCCGCCGATGATCTCGCCGCTTGCAAAGTACGAAGTGGTGTCCTTCGACTTCATGTAAGCCTTCGGCATTTCATTGAGCGGGATGTTATAAACGCCGGACATCTGCTCCTTGACTTCCTTGCCCGTCACGCCCATGAACTTGCCGATGATCTTGGCCGCTTCATCCGGCTTCGCCTTCATATAGGCCGCGCCGTCCAGATAGGCGCGCATCACGCCATCGATTTCCTTCGGATTGGATTTGATGAACTTGTCGTTGAACACCAGCACGTCGGCGATCAGGCCGGGCGCGTTTTTCGACGAAAACACGACGTGAAATTTCTTGCCGCCGCCCTGGCCGACGATTTGCGACAAGGCCGGCTCGTAAGTCACGCCAATCGGCATCTGGCCGGAGGCCATTGCGGCCGGCACGGCTTCCGGCGTCATGTTCACCGGCGTGACATCCTTGTCGCTCAGCCCGTTGGTCTTTAATGCATACGCCAACAGGAAATCCGACGGCGACAGCGGATTGAAGCCGACCTTCTTGCCCTTGAAATCGCTGATCTTGGTGATGCTCTGGGCCCCGACGATCGCATCGCCGCCGTTTGAATAATCGATCGGCATCACGACTTTTTGCGCCAATCCCTTGGCGACCTGGCCGATCACCTGATCGTAGGTCAACATCGCGCCCTGCACGGAACCACTGGCCAGCGCCGCCGGAATCAGGGCCGGATCGCTGAAGACCTGCAACTTGACGGCCAGGCCGTATTTTTTGAACATATTCAGCGCGTCGGCAACATAGAACGGGCCGTAACCGATCCAGACCACGGTGCCGATGTTGAGCGGCGTGGCGGCGAACGAAACGCATGCGGTCAGCGCCAGCAATGCGCCGACAACAATCTTGCGCAGAGTGGAAAATGAACCGGATTGGGATTGGAATCGGAGGGAGGTAGATGCAGGTGCAGGTACGGCGGCAACGGGCGATTCAGTAAGAGTCATGCAAAGCATTTGAGGCTCCTGTTCTGGTTGGTTTGGGCGCAAGGAGAACGTGCTGCAATTGTTCTCCCGGGCTTTTATCCCTCCGTGGAGCCTCGCCGATTCTGCAAGGCCGGAATACTCTCGGACCAGACATCCCACCGCTTGCCGCTAGTGGAACCGGAACCCTAGTGCTCCTATAGTCAGATGACTTGCAACAATGCATCCGTTGCAACCCGCTCTTCCCGCACAAGATTTCCAAGCAAAAACAGTGCCATCCGAATCGGCCGGAAAATGCCCGATTCGACGCCGCCGTTGCGTGAGGCAGCACCAAACGAGGGAACATCGCACCGAAACGGGAAGCCGGAACCTGCCGGCGCGAGCGTATACAGCGCGCCCGACGCGATCGCTCTGCACGCAGCGCTTGGCATCGTTTTTGCTTAACGTAAATCAGCGAGAGGCGTGCAACGATCAATACATATTGATGTCGCTTCTTGAGCATGGCCGCTAGGGTTCCGGTCGCACGCTAGTGCGATGACTGGTCCGAGAGCGACCGGTTTCGGATCCTTCAGTGCTGCATTCAAATACAGCATCGATGCATGACTCGATACTACACGGAGGGATAAAAGCCCGGGAGGCTGTCACGCATTGTGATTGCTCGCCTCTCGATTTTATCCACTGCTGGAGTCGATCATGCGTTTATCTCTTTCGCGCGCTCTGCGCTCTTGTATAAAGCCGGCTCCTTCGTATACAGCATCGCGCTTAAATTCCGCGCTAAATAATCCAGTGTCCGCCGTGCCGCAAGCGGGGACGGCCACCCGCGGCCTTCCCCGCAACCGGCGTTCGTCCTGGGCGATACATGGCCGCCTGCGGTTCCGCAATTTCTTCGCGCTGGGCGTGCTCGGCTTTGTCGTGCCGTTTGTCGCATGGACAGTACTGTCGACGATCAATGTGGTCGATCCGGTATTTTTGCCGACCCCGCTGGCAGTATTACTGCGTTGCCGCGATTGGCTGCTCAACGATGGCTTACTAAACGATATCGGTATCAGCACGTCGCGCGTGTTTCTTGGTTTTATCGCCTCGGCCGCACTCGCTTTGCCGCTGGGCGTATTGATCGGCGCCTACGCGCCGATGCGCGCCTTGCTGGAGCCGCTGACCGATTTCAGCCGCTATCTGCCGGCGGTCGCGTTCATTCCGCTGATCATGCTATGGATCGGCATCGACGAAAGCGCCAAGGTCGCGGTGATTTTCGTGGGGACGTTTTTCCAGATGGTGCTAATGGTGGCCGAAGATGTCGCCAAGGTACCCAGCGCCCAGATCGAAGCCGCGCAAACCATGGGCGCGACGACCGGCGAAGTGGTGCAGCATGTGCTGTTGCGTTCGGCGCGCCCGGCCATCCTCGGCACCTTGCGCATCACGATGGGATGGGCCTGGACCTATCTGGTCGTGGCGGAACTGGTCGCCGCCAATTCAGGGCTCGGATTCGCCATCCTGAAGGCGCAGCGTTTCCTGCAAACCGACAAAATATTCACCGGCATTCTGTTGATCGGCCTGATCGGCCTGCTTACCGATCAGGCGTTCCGCTGGTTGCATCGCATTTGTTTCCCATGGCATCACATCGATCAATGAGTCCCGCATGAATATCAAAATCAGCGTCCGCAATCTGGAAAAACATTACGTCAACGGGACGGCCTCGACGCACGCGCTGCAAAACATCAATCTGGAGATCGCCGCCGGCGAATTCGTCACGCTGGTCGGCGCATCCGGCTGCGGCAAATCGACGCTGCTACGCACCATCGGCGGCTTGGAAGAATATGCCGATGGCGACATTTTCTGCAACGGCAACATGATCGACGGCCCCGGCCCGGATCGCGCCATGGTGTTCCAGGGCTATAGCCTGTATCCATGGCTCACCGTGATGGAAAACATCAAGTTCTGCCGCCGCCTGCGTCATCACAGCACCGGGCTTTCTTCCAGCGATGTCGAGATCGCTTCCGGCCGCGCCGATGCACTCATTACGCTGATGGGATTGACGCATGTGGCCGATGCCTATCCGGCGCAACTGTCGGGCGGCATGCAGCAGCGCGTGGCGATTGCGCGCGCTTTGATGGTCAAGCCCGACGTGCTGCTGATGGACGAGCCTTTCGGCGCGCTCGATGCGCAGACCCGTGAAGTGATGCACGACTGCATCCGCCATGTGCATCAACTGGAACAGACCACCATCGTTTTCGTCACCCACGATGTCGAGGAAGCCATTTATCTCGGGCAGCGCGTGGTGGTGCTGGCGCCGCGCCCGGGGCGCATCGATACCATCGTCGAGGTGCCGTTCGGGCGGGAGCGCAGTCAGGATTTGAAACTCGATCCCGACTTCATCGCGGTCAAGCGCCGCATTCTGGAACGCATACGCGAAACCTCCGGCATCAAGACCGATCTTGAGCAATTGCAAAAGCTGACCCGCACCGTACAAGAAACAGGAGAATCGGTTTGAATATCGTTGTGTTAAGTCCTTAGGCGTTTTCCGCCGAAATCGTGTTGTTATTGCCATCGACAAACTGCAGCGCGGCCACAGGATCCGCCAAAACCTGCTCGGCCTTTTTCATATCCAGCGCACCTTCCCAGCGCGCGATCGCGATAGTAGCCACGCCATTCCCAATCAAATTCGTAATAGCGCGCGCCTCATTCAAGAACCGATCCACACCCAACAACAACACCAGCCCGGAAACCGGAATTTTATGCATGGATGCCAAAGTAGCTGCAAGCGCCACAAACCCCGCGCCGGCAACGCCTGCCGATCCCTTCGAGGTCAGCATCATCACGCCTAATATCAACAACTGATCCCAAATAGTCAGATTCACATTCGTCGCTTGCGCTACGAAGATCGCCGCCATCGTCAAATAAATCGACGTGCCATCGGCGTTAAACGTATAGCCGGTCGGCAGCACCAGCCCAACCACCGATTTCTGGCACCCCATCGCCTCCATTTTCATCAGCATCTGCGGCAGCACAGCCTCGGTGGACGCCGTGCCGAACACGATCAGGATCTCATCCTTGAT
>JAQGNR010000261.1 GCA_028291765.1 Herbaspirillum sp. | reverse complement strand
TCTCCACGTATTTACGGTATTCATCCAGTGTCGTGGCGCCCACGCAATGCAATTCGCCACGCGCCAATGCAGGCTTGAGCATATTGCCGGCATCCATCGCGCCTTCGGCTTTACCGGCGCCGACCATGGTATGCAACTCATCGATAAAAACGATGGTTTGCCCTTCATCCTGGGCGATTTCCTTCAGGACCGCCTTGAGCCGCTCCTCGAATTCGCCGCGATACTTGGCGCCGGCCAGCAATGCCGCCATATCCAGCGACAACACCCGTTTCGACTTCAAGCTGTCCGGCACTTCGCCATTGACGATACGCTGCGCCAGTCCTTCGACGATCGCGGTTTTTCCGACGCCGGGCTCGCCGATCAGAACCGGGTTATTTTTACTGCGCCGCTGCAAAACCTGGATCGCGCGCCGGATTTCATCGTCGCGCCCAATCACCGGATCGAGTTTGCCCATACGGGCCCGCTCGGTCAGATCCAGTGTGTATTTTTTGAGGGCTTCACGCTGTCCCTCGTCCTGCTGCGAAGAAACATTGGCGCCGCCGCGCACGGCGACAATCGCCGCTTCCAGCGACTTGCGGCTCAAGCCGTTCTCGCGCGCCAGCTTGCCGGCCTGCGATTTATCATCCAGCAGGCCCAGCAATACCATTTCGCTGGCGACAAATTGATCGCCGCGCTTTTGTGCTTCCTTATCGGCCAGATTCAGCAAAGCGCCCAATTCACGCCCGCCCTGCACTTCGCCGCCCGTGCCGGACACCTTGGGCAGATTCTGCAACGCGCCACGCAATGCGACCGACAGCCCTGGCACATTCACCCCGGCGCGCTGCAATAGCGAGCGGGTGCTGCCATCGTCCTGATTGAGCATGGCAATGAGCAGATGCAGCGGTTCTATATAGGGATTGTCATTGCCGACGGCCTGGCTTTGCGCATCCGCCAGCGCTTCCTGTAATTTTGTGGTCAGTTTGTCGATACGCATTTGGTCCTCTCAAATTCCGTGATAGATGAATACTGGGGACGGACACCGCAATTTCAATCGAAGCGGCGCAATTGAGGCCGAGACTATGAACGTAAAAACAACGCCGGCATCTGTCTAATGCCGTTCAGTTACGTGAATTTTTAGGACGGTGATTGCCTCTTCGATCAGGCCGCCGTGGCCTTCCCCGGGGCATAAAAGGCTCTGTCGACCTGGGGAAGGCCACGGCGGCCCAAGGCAAAGCGCTGAGCTAAGGGGCAATCTCCGAAAAACCCGGCGTATGGATTTTTTATTGGACGATCTTGCCGTCCTGCATCGTAAACACGACATCCCCCAAAGCCGCCACATCGGCCGGATCGTGCGTAATGATCAGCATCGGCAGCGCCAATTGCTGCTGCATTTCCTTAAGCTCATCGCGCATATGTTGCCGCAGCGATTGATCCAGCGCCGCAAACGGCTCGTCCAGCAATAACATATCGGGTTGCGACACCAGCGCCCGCGCCAGTGCGACCCGTTGGCGTTGGCCGCCGGACAATTGCGCCGGATAGCTGGCGGCAGTGGTTTCGATACGGAAGGCGTTAAGCCATTGCTGTACCAACCGATGCTGCTCCGGATGGCGCAATGGCAGCCAGCTGCGGCTTAATCCAAAGCCGACATTTTGCGCTACCGTCAGATGCGGGAACAGCGCGTAATCCTGAAACAGATAGGCGATGCGACGTCGTTGCGGCGTCAGATGGATGCCGGCCTGGGTATCGAACAGCACGCGTTCATTGAAGGCGATATGTCCGGCATCCGGCGTAATCAGCCCGGCAATGGCCTGCAGCGTCAGGCTTTTACCGGCGCCCGATGGCCCGAACAGCACCATGCGCAATGCATCGGAACGAAAATGGACATCGAGCTCAAACCGGCGTTCGGCGGCGTGGATGGTTTTCTGGATATGGATATCGAGTGTCATGGCAGTGTTTTCAGCGCAGACGTAAATTGGTTTTATTCGGCATCAGCCGGCTGGCCAGCAGCAGCGCTGCAACACAGGTCAACGAAATAATGAGCACCATGATGGTCGCTGTCGTGTCGTCGCCGGCCTGCACCGCTTCGTAAATCGCCACGGATAAAGTCTGGGTGCGTCCCGGCAAGCTGCCGGCAACCATCAGCGTGGCGCCGAATTCGCCCAGTGCACGGGCAAACGCCAGCAAGGCGCCGGCGGCGATGCCTTTGCGCGCCAGCGGCAGCGTTACCCGGAAAAAGATGCCGGCTTCGGATACGCCCAGTACCCGCGCCGCATCTTCCAATTGCGGCTCGACCTGTTCGAAGGCGGTGCGGGCCGCTTTCAGAACCAATGGAAACGCAACCACGGTCGATGCCGCCACTGCGCCTTGCCAGGTGAAGATGAATTGAATGCCGAATTGCGCCAGCCATTGGCCGAACGGGCTGCGGCGTCCGAGCAGCACCAGCAGGTAATAACCCAGCACGGTCGGCGGCAATACCAGCGGTAAAGTCAATAATGCATCGACCAGTTCGCGCAAACGCGAACGCCAGCGCGCCAACCCAAAGGCGGCAGCGACGCCCAATATCAGATTGATCAATGTGGCCCAGCCGGCCACTTTCAGCGAAAGCAGCAGAGGCACCCAAATGCCACTGGAAAAAATAATCATCGGCAACTTATAAATGCGCCCTCGAACGGGAATTGCTGCGGAATATACGTCAGGATATAGCGCGGGTCAACGCAGATCTGCCGCACGCATCCCGCGCGCCCGGGAAAATTGAACAATCCACGAACAAACCGCGCAACAGATCGGCGCGGCCTTGCTACAATCTGGCGCATGACTATCTCAAACTCAATCCGCATCCGTGTTACGGCAGACGATACGATCGCCATCGGTCCCGGTAAAGCATCGTTGCTGCAAGCCATTGCGCATAGCGGCTCCATCTCCGGCGCAGCGCGTGAAATGGGGATGTCGTACCGGCGTGCATGGCTGCTGGTGGAACAGATGAATCGTTGCTTTCGCACGCCGCTGGTGGAGACTGCGACCGGCGGTCTCAAAGGCGGCGGGGCGCAAATCACTGAAATGGCGGCCGATGTGCTGGCGCATTACCAGGCGATGCAGCAAAAAGCGCGGGCCGCAATCGATGACGATTTGTCGTATTTGCAAGGCCTGATGCGCGATGCCGATGCCTGACACCAGCCCCGAATCAATTCCCGAATCGATGCCCGACTCGACACCAACGCCGCCCGCATGGCAAACCCGGCTGCGGCGTCTGTTCGGCTTCTCCAACGATCACATCATGCTGCTTTGGGCGGTTGCGGTAGGCGCGCTGGGTGCGTTGACCACCGTCGGCTTTCGCGAATGCATCGCGGCGATTCAATTGCTGCTGAGCGGGCACAGCGGCAGTTTCGTCGATATGGCCAAAAATTTTTCATGGCCGCTGCGCATTCTGATACCGACTTGCGGCGGGATTGCCGCCGGTGCTTTGCTGGTGTGGGCAAATCGTATCAATGCCCCCGCCGGTAAGGCCGATTACATGGAGGCGGTGAGTATCGGCGACGGCGGCATTCCGGTGCGCCAGACCTTGCTGCGCAGTGCGTCGTCGCTGCTCACTATCGGCAGCGGCGGATCGATCGGACGCGAAGGATCGATGGTGCAACTGGCTGCGCTATGCGCCTCGGTGTTGGGGCGCGTGGCGTATTTTCCTGCCGTGCGCCTGCGGCTGCTGGTCGCTTGCGGCGCCGCCGCCGGGATTTCCGCAGCTTACAACGCGCCCATTGCCGGCGCGTTTTTTGTATCCGAAATCGTGCTCGGCTCGATTGAGATGAAAAATTTCGGCCCGGTGGTGGTCGCCTCCGTGGTGGCCAATATCACCATGCGCGGCTTACCCGGCTATGCAACGGTCTATGTGATGCCGGCATTCCCCGAAATCGGCGCACTGGAAATTCCCTTGTTTGTGTTACTGGGCCTGCTGGCCGGGGTGTTGGCGCCGCTGTTCTTGCATCTATTGCAATTCTCCCGGCAACAGTTCCGGAAAACCGCCTTGCCCTTGCCATTGCGGCTGGGCTTGGGCGCATTGCTGATGGGCCTGATTTCCGTCCAGTCGCCGGAGGTATGGGGCAACGGTTATAGCGTGGTCAATTCGATGCTGCATACCGATTGGATCTGGTCGAGCGTACTGAGCATTTTGCTGTTCAAAATAGCCGCCACGGCATTGATCGTCGGCTCCGGCGCCGTCGGCGGTATCTTTACGCCGACCTTGTTTGTGGGCGCCGCGCTCGGCATTCTGTTCGGTCAGGCGGCGCATCTGCTTTGGCCGGTGGCGACTTCGGCGCCGTTTGCCTATGCGATGGTGGGGATGGGCGCATTCCTGGCGGCGGCGACGTCTGCGCCGTTGATGGCGATGCTGATGATTTTCGAAATGACGCTCAGCCATCAGACCTTGTTGCCCTTGATGCTGTCTTGCGTCGTGGCCTACTTTACGGCGATGAGCCTTAGCATGGGCGGCGTAGCGATGTACGACATTACCTTGCGCCGGTTGCGCGAGGAGCAGGCCCGGCTGGCATTGCGCGGTTCGCATATGAGCGACTTGATCAAACCGGCGGAAACGGTCTTGCCGATCGACGCTTCATTTGCCGAAATGACCACGATGTTTCTGCAATATCCGGTCAAATATATTTATATCGTCGACGCCAACAATCATTATTGCGGTGCAGTCGCGCTGCAGGATGTGACTTCCTCTTTGCTCGATAAGAGCGTATTGGATGGCAGCGGCAGCAAGACCGCGGCCGATTATCTGCGCAGCAACTTCCTGCATGTCGTGACGGCCGATATGTCGCTGGGAGAAGGCTTGCAGCGCTTTCTCGACCATCAGGGCGAGCGCTTGCCGGCCATTCAGAGCACTGCGCAACCGGTCCTGCTTGGCGCGGTTTACAAAAGCTCGCTGCTGGAGGCTTATTTTCGGTTGGATAAGGGTGGCCAATGAAGGGTGGGCAATGAGGGGCGGCCAATCAGGGGCGGCGGCCCAATGACTGTTTCAATGCAAATACAATGTAAATAATGCCTATTCCTAAGGTAATTGTTAGAATGCCCAACATATTCGCGTCTTATCTGGTGCGCCACCTCAATTTGTTGTATCAATTTAGAAATCTTTTATGCTGAGTTACCGCCACGCCTTTCATGCGGGCAATCACGCCGATGTGCTAAAACATACGGTAGCTATTCAGTTGATGCGTTATCTGGGGCAAAAAGAGGCGCCTTATATGGTGATCGATACGCATGCCGGCGCCGGCGTCTATGCGCTCGACGGCGGTTATGCATCGAAGAATGCGGAGTTTGAAAGCGGGATCGCGCGCTTGTGGGATCGCAAGGATTTACCTGAAGCGCTGGCAGATTACGTCAATCTGGTCAAAGGTTTGAATCCGAGCGGCAAAATGCGCTATTACCCGGGCTCGCCATATTGCGCCGATCAAACCATGCGCCAACAGGATCGCCTGCGGTTGTTCGAGCTGCATCCCAGCGAAAGCAAAATTCTGGCGGATAATTTCCGCAAGCTCGAAGCGCATGCGGCAGAACAAGGGGTGCGGCAGCATGGCAAACGCGTGATGGTGCAGCGCGCAGATGGTTTTCAGAGTCTGAAAGCGCTGCTGCCGCCGCCTTCGCGGCGCGGGCTGATCCTGATCGATCCGCCATATGAAGATAAGCGCGATTATCAACACGTTAAAGATACGCTGCAGGATGCATTGCTGCGCTTTCCTACCGGGACGTATGCGATCTGGTATCCCGTACTGAACCGGATGGAGTCGCGCCAACTGCCCGACAAATTAAAAAAACTGGCAGTCGGCAGCTGGCTCAACGTCACCTTGTCGGTCACGACGCCTTCGCCCGATGGCTTCGGTTTGCATAGCAGCGGCATGTATGTCATCAATCCGCCTTATACGCTGGAACCGATGTTGCGCAGTTTGATGCCTTATCTGGTCAAGGTGCTGGGCACCGATCCGGATGCCGGCTTTACGCTGGAGTCCGGCAACGGGCCCGTCACTGCTGCTGCGCGCAAACAACGCACCGAATAAAATACAATGCCGATATATCGATACACCGCTTTTCGCTTGAGCAGGCTTTCTGGAAAAGACGATCAAAAATATGCCGAAAAAAAGCAGCCCCGTTATTAATTCATCCGAATGCGCTGTTGCCGAAATTGAGCTCGACACAGCGCCGGTTGAGGTGTTCCAGGCCAAGGATTTTTTTCTGGCGCGCCAGCCTATCCTGGATCGCGAACAAGGTTTGGTCGGCTATGAATTGCTGTTTCGCAGCGCCGCCAGCGGGCCGGCCAATGTCAGCGACGACGTGGCAGCGACCGCGGCGGTCATCGCCCACGCGGCCGAGCTGGGCATTAATAATGTGATCGGGAAGATGCCCGGTTATATCAACGTCGATGCCGCCGTGCTGATGAGCGACTTCATCAAAGTCCTGCCGAGCGACCGGGTGGTGCTGGAAATCCTGGAGACAGTGAAAGTCACGCGCGAACTGGTGCTGCGGGTTGCCGAATTAGCGAAAGCCGGTTTTACCTTCGCACTGGACGATGTCGTAGCGGATTCGCCGGATCTGCAGAAATTGCTGCCGATGATCAGCATCATTAAAGTCGATATCCTGGCGATCGATCCGAGCAAGCTGCTGATGCTGGCCGTGCAGTTCAGGCGCGCGGGGAAAAAGCTGCTGGCGGAGAAGGTCGAAACGCTGGAGCAATACAATGAATGCCTGGCCTTCGGTTTCGATTATTTTCAGGGTTACTATTTTGCACGGCCGATTGTCATGCGCGGCAAGAGGCTGGATTCCTCCAAAGTTGTCATCATGCAAATTCTGGCGCTGCTGGTGAAAGACGTAGACAACCGTGAAATTGTCGCCTTCATCAAGAAAGACGTGGGGCTCAGCCTGACCTTGCTGCGTTTGGTCAATACACCGGTCTACGGTTTCCTGCGCCATATCGATTCGCTTGGCCAGGCGCTGTTCGTACTGGGCCGCCGCCAGCTCAAGCGCTGGTTGCAAATTCTGTTATATGCGAATACGCAAAAAGCCGGACATGCCTTGTCGCCGCTGGTGTTACTGGCGGCAACGCGCGGAAAGATGTTGGAACTGCTGACGGAAAGGGTGCATCCCGGCCGTCGCAAGGCTTCCGAGACCGCTTTCACCGTGGGGATCATGTCATTGATCGATGCCTTGTTTGGCATGTCGATGGATACGATTCTGAAAGAAACCAAAGTCAGTCAGGAAATTCGCGATGCGCTGGAAAACCGCACCGGTTTTTACGGTAACTTGCTCAAGCTGGCCGAGTGCTCCGAACGAATGGAGAAAACTGGCGTCGAGATGCAGGAAATGCTGGAGCCTTTCGAGTTGACGCTGGACGATTTTTACGAGCTGCAACTGGCTGCATTTGAATGGACTAATACGATTTCGGCCAGCATGGGAAATTAGTTCTAAAATGACGCGATGAACAAAGCCTTTGTAAAAGACGATGATGGCAATGGCGACGCCGATGACGATGCGGAATTCGGCCTGCCCGCGATTCCTGCGGGTCTCAAAAATTACATCTCTCCGGCCGGTTATCAACATCTGAAGGACGAGCTGCTGCAATTGATCGATGTCGAGCGGCCGGAAGTGGTGCGCGTCGTATCCTGGGCGGCGTCGAACGGCGATCGTTCCGAAAACGGCGATTACATCTACGGCAAACGCCGGCTGCGTCAGATCGACGGCCGCATCCGTTTTCTGACCAAGCGCATGGATACGGCGGAAGTATTCGATCCAACCGTGCATTACGGCAGCGATCAGATATTCTTCGGCGCTACGGTCACCTATGAAAACGGCAAGGGCGAAACGCACACGGTGACCATCGTCGGCATCGATGAATTCGATCCGCTGCACGGCAAAATCAGTTGGGTTTCACCGGTGGCGCGCGCATTGACCAAAGCGCACACCGGCGAGGTGGTGATGTTGCAAACCCCGGCGGGGATGGAGGAATTGACGATACTGGATGTTGTGTATCCAGCGCCTGCCGGGTAGTCTGCGACGGCATCCGTAATTAGGGCAACGCTGATGAAGCGCCATGGGCGGCCGGGCCATCAGGCGCGCTGTGGCGTGATGTTGTGCTCCGTTCGTGTCATTCCGGCGGCCTGCGGCCGCCTCCCTTCTTTACCTCACTGCGCACAACATCA
>JAQGNR010000251.1 GCA_028291765.1 Herbaspirillum sp. | reverse complement strand
TTTCCAGCACGGATTGTTCGCGCGGCGTCAGGGCCAATTGATTGGGGCCGAGCGTAAAGATGCGGCTGTTGCTATCGTATGCCAGCGTACCGCACTGCAGCACCGGACTGGCATGCCGGTTGGAGCGGCGCAGCAAGGCCCGGATGCGCGCTTCCAATTCGCTGACATCGAATGGCTTTGCCATATAGTCGTCGGCGCCGGTGTTCAAGGTGCCGACGCGGCTCTCCACGGAATTGTTGGCTGTCAGGATGAGTACCGGGGCTTGATTGTTCCGGCTGCGCAGGCGTTTCAAGACTTTGTCGCCACTGAGTTTCGGCAACGAGATGTCCAGAATGACCAGATCGTATTGCTGGGTGATCAGCAAATGATCGGCGTCTTCGCCATCGTAGACGCAATCGACGGTGTAATTCTGGCGATGCAAAGCCATTACCAGCCATTCAGACAGGGGTCTGTTGTCTTCCACCAATAGAATTCGCATAGTACCCGTTTGTAATTATTCAGGTTCTTGGCTTAGGGAGAGAAACTTGATGATGAAAATGCGTTGCAATTCATTGCATCGCATTGCGATGGTCTCCGCGCTTTTAATTTTCTTGCAAAAATTTTTTTCAAGGGTAAGGCGAGTTCAGGAAAAACGCCATCGAATTGTGAACGTAGCGCAACGATAGCCGTCCAAAAACCGCCATGTGGAACGGCCTTGCCTGGGCGTCGCCGGCATCCGGTTCGGATGCCGGGCTACTATGTTTTTAAATGTGGTTTATTTTTAAAAGCAGTCCTGCTGCGGCACATGCGATGATGACGTGAATGATATTGCGCTTGTAGCCGATGAGGGCAATGCCGGCGGCCAGCGTAATCAATGCGGAGATCCAATCGAATTTATTGGCGAAGCCGTTTGGCCACCACACGTGATAGCCGAAGAACACCGCCAGATTCAAAATTACGCCAACCACAGCGGCCGTGATTGCCGTCAACGGCGCGGTAAATTTAAGGTCGCCGTGGGTCGCTTCCACCAGCGGGCCGCCCGCTAAAATAAACAGGAACGACGGCAGGAAGGTGAACCAGGTAACTATTGCTGCTGCTGCGGCGCCGGCCAGGAAAAGACTATCGGGCCCGAACAAAGCCTTGGTGTAGCCCCCAATGAAGCCCACAAAAGCGACCACCATGATTAAGGGACCAGGCGTGGTTTCGCCAAGGGCAAGTCCGTCGATCATTTGGGTTGCCGTGAGCCAGCCGTAATGGTCAACGGCGCCTTGATAAACATAGGGCAGCACGGCATATGCGCCGCCGAAAGTGAGCAATGCTGCTTTAGTGAAAAACCAGCCCATCTGCGTAAAGGCATGATGCCAGCCGTAGTAGCCGATCAGCAATGCCATCGGAATGAGCCAGAGCAAGGCGCCGATGCCGGCTATTTTTATCAGGCCGCGCCAACTGAATCTGGCATGTGCCGGCGTTGGCGTGTCGTCGTCGATCAAGGCCGGGCCAAAAGACTGATCGGCTTTGCCGTGGCCGCCGCCGATCTGAAATTTATCCGGTGCGATTCGTCCGCCGAAATAACCGATCAGCGCTGCCGCGGCGACGATGGCCGGGAAGGGGACGTTCAACGCGAAGATGGCGAAAAACGATGCTACGGCAATCAGCCGCAAGGTATTGTTTTTCAGTGCGCGCGAGCCTATGCGATGCGCAGCCTGCAATACGATGGCGGTCACCGCAGGTTTGATGCCATAAAACAGTCCGGCGATGAGCGGCAAATGACCGAAGGCTATATATGCCCACGACAAGCCGATCAGAATGAGCAGGGACGGCAGCACGAATAGCAGGCCTGCGACGATGCCGCCCCAAGTACGATGCATCAACCAGCCCATATACGTTGCCAGTTGCTGTGCCTCGGGTCCGGGCAGCAGCATGCAGAAATTCAAGGCATGCAGGAAGCGCCGTTCGGAAATCCAGCGCCGGTTTTCGACCAGTTCCTGATGCATGATGGAAATCTGGCCGGCAGGTCCGCCGAAACTGATAAAGCCAAGTTTGAGCCAGAACAAAAATGCCGCCAGGAAACTAATCGATGAACGCTTGATTTCTGCATCCGCCAGTGGGGGCTCTATCGTATCCATTGATTCATGCTTTCTTGTTTGCCGAGTTCAGGATAATAGCTGGATTGTCTTGGGCGTCAGAGATTTTTTCTTTTATGAAACATTGCTCCCTGTCTACTCGCCATCGCTGAAATTCGTCATGGAAAACGCCCGGACGGGAACTTAAGATAAAAGAAATTGTTAAATGATTTGGATTATTTTTCTCGCGGAAATTTATGCGGCATAACAGAACAGAACAGAACAAAGCAAAAAAGACGCAAGCTTATTTGCAACGTCACGATTATAAAAATAAGGGTAGGTGGGATGCGGTTAGCCCTTTGAGCAGTGATTGGAACAGAAAGCGAGGGGAGCATGTGGAATAATGCATTGAATCTTACGGTCATCGCGTGGCTGGGCCAGTTCACAATGGCCTCCGCACATTTTAATCAGATCGTTCACTATATTTCAGGTTCGAATCTGGTTAAAGGCTATCCGATGATGGCCGCAATATGGTTCTTTTGGTGCCGGGATACCGATCCGAAATTAAACACCAGACGCATTATTATCGGCACCCTGGCAGCTTGTATGGTCGCTGTATTCGTCGCCAGGGTAGTGAACACGATAGGCCCGTTCCAGCCGCGCCCGATTGCAAATACTGCGCTGATTGCGCTCTCGTATATTGGATTGCCGCCGCCGGAGACGCAGGCTTTGTACATATGGAACTCCTTTCCAAGCGATCACGCGGCGATGTATCTCAGTCTTGCCGCCGGCCTTTTCCTGATCTCAAGAACCTTTGGTGTTTTCGCTTATCTGTACGTCCTGATTTTTATTTGCCTGCCAAGGATGTATCTCGGTTTGCATTACACGACAGATATCATTGCCGGCGGCGTTCTTGGCATAGGATGCACGCTGCTTTTTAACAGTAGGCCAGTGGTACGTCTGTATGAAAAACAATACGCACAATTATTAGCTAGATATCCTGCCGCTTTTCAAACAGTGCTGTTCCTGCTCAGCATTGAATTAAGCATGACCTTCAGCGACATCCGCGAACTGCTTGAAGGCATCGTCAAATACCTGCATTAAGCCCCCCGGGGCATCAAGCCCGAATCCGATGGCGATGAGCGGAAATATATTCCGTTATAAGGGACATTGTTCTGATATACGGTATATCCGTATATACATGCATGCGGTCTAAATTTATAATCTGTCCCGCAAATATAAAAGCAAAGTACTGAGCCGACTGTTATTTTGCCGGGCGCGTTGTTGCGCCCGGTCGAGTTAAATTCGCTATAAGAATTCAAGTAAGCGCAGTAAAAACAGGAGACAGAAAAGATGTTTGTTAATTTCACGATGTTACGCAATATTCTGGCGGCATGTAGTTGCCTGCTTTTGGCGTCCATGCCCACGCTGACGCAAGCACAGACGCCGCCAAAAACTGCCATAGCAGGCATTCTGCTGTATAAAGGCGCCGATCGCGATCAGCGTATTCTCAATGAAGCGCGCAAAGAAGGCACGCTCTCAATGTACACGTCGTTGAATCCAAAAGACTCCGGTCCGATCGTCGAGGCCTTTCAGAAAAAATACGATATCAAGGTGTCGGTTTGGCGCTCCAGCGGTGAAGGAATGATTGAACGCACTATCACCGAAGCGCGCGCCGGCCGTTATACACCCGATGTGATGGAGAGCGACGGAGTTGAAATGGAAGTGCTCGCGCGCGAACATTTGTTGCAGGAATTTTATAGCCCCAACTTCAAGGACCTGCCGCCCGCAGCGTTCACCAAAAATCGCTTGTATGTCGCAGATCGTTTCAATTTCTTTACGATTGCCTACAACACCAATCTGGTGAAACCGGCAGATGTGCCCAACACCTATCAGGATTTGTTGCTGCCGCGCTGGAACGGCAAGATCGCTCTGGAAGCCGATGATACCGATTGGTTCGCCGCGATGGTCAAGAACATGGGCGAGAAGGACGGCATGGCGTTTTTCCAAAAGCTGTCGGCGTCCAAACCGCAGATGCGCAAAGGCCATACCTTGATAGCGGAACTGGTCGCCGCCGGTGAAATTCCGATCGCCGCTGCGCTATACAACCATGCAGTCGAGCGTCTGGTAGTGGCCGGCGCGCCGATCAAATGGAAGGCGTTGGCGCCAACCATGGGCCGGCCTGGCGCTGTCGGTGTGTCGAGTAACCCGCCGCATCCATACGCTGCATTGCTGTTCGCCGATTTCATCCTGTCGCCCGAAGGCCAGCAACTGATCAAGTCGCGCAATCGGGTGCCGTCGAGCACGGCGGTGGGCAGCACATTGAATAAGTTTCCTTATAAGATGATCGATCCGGCCATCACGCTCGATGAGTCGGCAAAATGGGAAAAACTTTGGAATGATATGTTTATAGGCCAATCCGGGAAGGGGAATTAAGTAATGAGTAACGGCGAGAAAAATCCAGCGGCAGATGAAAATATCGAGGTCAAGGAATCCAGGGTACTGATCGATCCCTACCGTGATTGGGCCGAAGGCGAGGGGATACCGATCCATCTCGATTTCGGCCACAACCTGCTGGAGCTGGAGACCGGTCCCTGGGATCGTTACGAAGCGCGGGGCTGCTTTGCCCACACCCATGGCGCCGGCGATTTCATGTCGAACTATGTGATCGAAGTCGCTCCCAGCGGCAAGACCCGCCCGGTCAAGCATTTGTATGAAGTTTTTTGTTTTGTGCTGGCCGGCCATGGCTCGACCAAGGTCTGGCTGCCGAATGGCGAGACACGCGTATTCGAGTGGGGTCCAAAAGCGATGTTTGCGATCCCCTTGAATTGCCAATACCAGATATTCAACAGCACCAGCCTGGAATCGGTCCGTATTTCCTGCACCAACGATGCGCCGATCACCATCAATCTGTATCACAACATCGACTTCGTTTTTAATAATCCGTTCGAATTCCCGGAGCGCGCCGGCCAGGCTAAGCATTTCGATGGCGAGGGCGATCACACTGCCTATACGCACGGCTCGCATATGGTCAAGCGTAATGTATGGGAAACCAATTTCGTGCATGATCTGGCCAGCTTCAAGCTGTATGAGCTTGAACAGCGGGGCAAGGGATCGACCAACGTCAGTTTCATTCTTGCCGATGGGACGATGCATGCCCATGTGTCGCAAATTCCAAAGGGGCGCTATAAGAAAGCGCATCGTCATGCCGCCGGCACGCATGTGCATGCAATCGACGGCGAGGGTTATTCGTTGTTGTGGCATGAGGGCGATTCGGAATTCAAGGAATTTCCGTGGAAGCACGGCTTTATGTATACGCCGCCGTTCTGGATGTTCCATCAGCATTTCAATACTTGTCCGAATCCGGCGCGATATCTGGCGTGTAGTCTCGGCAGCCGGCGTTATCCATTCATTTCGCTGCGGCGTAAAAGTGCCGAAGGCGCGGGTTCGGTGCCGATTCAGCAAGGCGGCCGCCAGCTGGAATACGAAGATCAGGATCCGCGCATTCATCGCAAGTGGCTGGAGGCCTTGCGTGAGACTGGTGTGGCGTCTGAAATGGGGGAGATATTTGATGAGCCGGGGATTTTGGAATTGCCGGCTGAGGCATTGACCGGTGTGATTCGGCAGCCGAGCTCGATTGGGCCTGCGATTTAGTGATTGTTTTTTAGGTTCATCGGGGGTTTGTGGGTGTTTTTAAAATCCTTTAAATTTTACCTGTTGAGGTGATCCTTCGATACGCCGCGTTGCGGCTACTCAGGACGAACGGGGTTTTCTAAGCGCCACAACAAACCCCGTTCGTCCTGACGGGGTTTTTGTGAAAATTTACTACCTCCCTCCGTTCGCCCTGAGTAGGGAAAAGCCCGTGCTCTTCCGACAGTCCTGAGTAGCGAAGCGTATCGAAGGAAGGGTCACCTCCGCGGGTAAAATTCAAAGAATACCCACAGCAAATCCGGATAAATCGATTTTTAAGGAGAAATTCCGCGTGCCGCATGACCTCGATCTCGATCACGAACATGAGCAAATGTCCGAAGCCGACAGCGCAGCCATCGCGCAAGCAATCTGGGAGCAGGACACGATAGAGCTACGCACCGTCGGCATCGATATCGGAAGCTCCACCTCCCATCTTCTGTTCGCCCGCGTCACGCTGAAACGTTTATCGGAGGGTTTATCCAGCCGGTTTGTGGTGGTCGATCGGCAGATTATCTGGCGCTCGCCGATCATGTTGACGCCGTTTTTACCGGACGGCGCCATCGATGCGCATAAGCTGGACCATTTCATACACGATGCTTATCATGATGCCGGCCTGCGCCGCAGCGATATCGATAGTGGCGCCGTGATCCTCACCGGCGAAGCGATCAAGCGTAAAAATTCCCGGGCGATCGATGAGATTTTTGCCGCAGAATCCGGCAAATTCGTTTGCGCAACCGCCGGCCATAAATTGGAATGCATGCTGGCCGCGCATGGGTCCGGCGCGACCGCGCTGTCGAGGCGTAGAAATGATTGCGGTCTGCATGTAGACGTTGGCGGCGGCACCACCAAGATGGCGTTGATCGCGCGTGGCGAAATTGTCAGCGTGGCCGCTTTTGCGGTCGGCGGACGTCTGCTTGCGCAAGATGCGCAAGGCGCATGGACGCGGATCGATGATTCCGCGCATCTGGTCGCCAAACAACTGGGCATTGAGGCTTCACCGGCCAGCTTTGCCGATGCGGCTGTGCGTGGCGCCATGGCAGAGCGATTGGCGATGATTGTGGTCGATCAGATTTCCGCAACGGCGCTCGATGCATTAGGGCATTCTCTTGAGCTGACAGAGCCGTTATCGAGAACGTTGACGCCGGATTTCATTACCTTTTCCGGTGGCGTCTCCGAGTATATTTTTGCGCGCGAGAACGCCGATCACGGCGACATCGCCAAGCTGCTGGCCGATGCCATCGTCAAGCAGCTCAAAGCCCGTATTTCAATCCCGATCATCGAGCCGATGGAGCGTATTCGCGCCACGGTGATCGGCGCCTCGCAATTTACGGTGCAGGTCAGCGGCAAGACCATCTACCTGCCGGATATGCATGTGCTGCCGGTGCATAACGTGCCGGTGGTGCATCTCGGTCTGGCTATCCCGGAGCGCATCGATAGCGATGCGATCGCCGCCGCCTTTGGCAAAAATGCAGATAGTCTCGATCTTGCGCCAGGCGCGCGCCTGGCTGTTGCGTTCACGTGGGATGGCGAGCCGGCGCATGACCGGCTTTTGGCAATGGCCCAGGCCATCATGAAATTTGCCGCACCATCCGGGAAAAGAGATGAAATACTATTCCTGATGATCGACGGCGACGTCGGCGCTTCTCTCGGCCGGATTTTGCACAATGAACTGCATCTGGACGGTAAAATCGTCTCGATCGACGGCATAAAATTACGCGAATTGGACTTCGTCGATGTCGGTGAGATGCTCGACCCGCCGGGCGTGGTACCCGTGGTGATCAAGTCCCTGCTTTTTTCTTGATGATTCCAGGGCCGCGCTGATTAAGCACCATGGGCGGGGTGTGATGGTATGTTGTGCTCCGTTCGTGTCCTTCCGGCGGCCTGCGGCCACCTCCCTCCTTTACCTCACTGCGCACAACATGCCACCACACCCCGCCCATGGCGCTTAATCAGCGCTGCCCTGGATTATCCGTTTTGCAGCAACTTGATAAACGCCGGACGCGCGGTAACTTTACGATGCCACGCCATCAATGATTTCAGCTCCGGTAATTCCCCGAGTAAATCCGGGAAGCTCGCCGGCAATTTGACCCATCGATCGACAGCGAGCGCCAGCGTAATATCGCCGACAGTGAATTGTTCACCGGCACAATACGCGCGGCCGGCAAACAAGTCTTCGAGGATCTGCAACAAGCGCGTAGTGTCCTGGTAATGCTTGATAATCAGCGGTATGTCCTGTTGTTCCTTAGGCGTTCTTGTCAGGCCGAGAAACGATACGCGCAATGTCGGCCACAAAGTGACGAGCGTCCAATCCATCCAACGATCTGCGTCGGCCCGTATTTTCAGATCGGCCGGGAACAAGCTTCCGCCATGCAACGACGCCAGGTAGCGGACGATTGCGTTTGATTCCCATAGGACAAAGTCGCCATCGACCAGCGTAGGCACCAATCCATTCGGGTTCATTTTCAAATAGGCATCGGTTTTATTGACGCCGAATTGCAGGCCGGCATCGATGCGTTCGTAATCGACCCCTTCCTTCTTTCCCAATTCATCGAGACACCAAATGACTTTTTGAACGTTGATGGAACTCAGCCTGCCGTATATTTTCATCATGTTTCGTACCCGGAAATTTGGATTAGGCCGCCGGCGCTTCCAGTACCCACTATGGCGCCGCGGCGGTAAAAATCGCCTGATTCTTGCCGGCATGCCTAGCCTTATAAACCGCAGCATCGGCACGTTTCATCAGGGCGTGCTTTTCTTCGCCGGGCTGATAAGCAGTAACGCCCGCACCGAAGGTGAGCGGTAGCATATCACTTTGGGAATAGTCATCCGGAAATCCAATAATCCGCGTTTTATGGGTATTTTGCGCTTATATTGCCTGTTAGAACTACCAGAACGTCCCCTGTTCTTGTTAAACTGCGTACCAACACGCCCTGGATCATGGGCAGAACGTTTGATGATGCAACAATCCGAAGGGAAGTCCCCCTTGAACCAAGTGTCCGATCATCCCGATTTTCATGTCGTAGGCATTGGCGCTTCTGCGGGCGGTCTTGCTGCGTTACTGCGTTTCTTTGAAAATATGCCGGCGCAAAACGATATGGCGTTCGTTATCGTCTTGCATTTGTCTCCCAAGCACGAAAGTAATATCGCCAAACTATTACAGCACGTGACCAAGATGGTCGTGCTTCAGGTGATGGAGACGGTCCGCATCGAAAAAAATCAGGTCTATGTCATTCCGCCCTCTAAAAATCTGCTGATGCAGGATGGGCAACTGATTATCGAGCCGATGACGCGAGAGTTCGGAAAACCTGTTGCGATCGACCTGTTTTTGCGCACCTTGGCCGAGGTGCATCGCGAACGTGCCGTCGGCATTATTTTGTCCGGTACCGGTTCCGACGGCGCGGTCGGCATTGCGCGCATCAGAGAGGCCGGCGGCATGACCATTGCGCAGGAACCGGACGATGCCGAATACGATTCGATGCCGCGCAGTGCGATCGAGACCGGTATGGTCGATGTGATCTTGCCGGTGGCCGATATGCCGCAAAAGCTGATCGATGTGGTCACGAATTCGGTCGCTATCGAGTTGCCCGACGCCGAGGCGGGCGAGCCGGGGACGCCGCAGCAGGAAAACGATGCCGCGGCGAAGATCCGCTCGGAAGCGGCGCTGGCGGCGATCATGGAAATACTGCATGCGCGCACCGGGCATGATTTCACGCATTATAAAAAGGCGACCGTACTGCGGCGCATAGAACGGCGCATGCAAGTCAATTGCCTGTCGAATCTGAATGATTATCTGGTTTATCTGGAACGCACAAAGGAGGAAACGCCGCTGTTATTGCAAGATATGTTGATCAGCGTGACCAATTTTTTCCGCGATCCTGAAAGTTTTGCCGCGCTGGAACGCGATATCATTCCGCGCCTTTTCGAAGACGCTGTAGAGGGAACGCAGATACGGGCCTGGACGCCAGGTTGCGCTACCGGTGAAGAAGCGTATTCGATTGCCATGCTGCTGGCCGAGCAGGCCGAGCTGCATAAAGCGCAGGTCGATACGCAGGTATTTGCAAGCGATATCGACAAGCGCGCCATCGATCTGGGCCGCCGCGGCCTGTATCCGGAATCGATTGTGACCGATGTGCCGGCAAACAGGCTGCGTCAGTTCTTTACCAAAGACGGTAATCAATACCAGATTAAAAAAGAGCTCCGCGAAAAAGTATTATTCGCCGCGCACAATATTTTGCGCGATCCGCCATTTTCGCGCGTGCATCTGATTACTTGCCGCAATTTGCTGATCTATCTCAGCCGCGATGTGCAGCAAAAAATATTCGAAATGTTTCATTTCGCGCTGTTGCCGGGCGGCTATCTGTTTCTGGGCAGTTCGGAGTCGGCGGAGGTTGCGCCGAAATACTTCATCCCGGTCGATAAAAAGAACCGTATCTATCGCGCTTCCAGCACGGCGCACGGCGCGTATTATTTGCCGACCATGCCGTTTCGCAAAACGCATCCATTGATGCCGATTACGCTTGCGCAGCAGGATATCAAGCCGCGCTTGCCGTATGCCGATCTGCATCAGCGCTTGCTGGAGCATTACGCGCCGCCGAGTGTGCTGATCAATCATGAAGGCGACATCGTCTATTTATCCGAGAAGGCCGGTCAGTATTTGCGCCATACCGGTGGCGAGCCATCGCATAATCTGGTTGCCCTGATCGTGCCGGCGTTGCGGCTCGAATTGCGCACGGCCTTGTTTCAGATGACGCAAAACGATGCCGATATCGATAGCAATATCGAAACCCGGCCGGTGACTGTCGATCGCAACGGGTTCGAGTTCAATGTCAGTATGACGATCCGTCAGGTGCAGCGTGACGAGATCTCAGGCAAGTTGATTTTCGTGCTTTTCAATGAATCCGAAAAAAATGCGGTGCAAGAACAGACGCCGGAAGTGGTTCATTCTTTCATGATCAAACAGCTTGAGAACGAGCTGTTTGTGACCAAAGAACAATTGCAGACGACCATCGAGCAATACGAAACTTCGGCCGAAGAATTGAAAGCGTCCAACGAAGAATTGCAGGCGATCAACGAGGAATTGCGTTCGACCACGGAAGAGCTGGAGACCAGCAAAGAAGAATTGCAATCGATCAATGAAGAGTTGATCACCGTTAATCATGAACTCAAGGTCAAGGCGGACGAGACCGGTAAAAGCAACGATGATCTGCAGAATTTTATCGCGTCTACTGAAATCGCCACGCTCTTCATCGACCGCGCCATGCGCATCAAGCGTTTCACGCCGCGCGCATCGGATGTTTTCAATGTGATCGCCAGCGATGTCGGCCGTCCGCTGCTCGACATTACGCATAGACTCCATTACGACAATCTGGAGAGCGATGCCGCCGAGGTATTCACTTCACTGCGCGCGCTTGAGCGCGAAGTGGAAAGCGACAGCGGAAAAGTTTTTATCGCCAGGCTGATTCCTTATCGCACTACCGAAGACAAAATCGATGGCCTGGTGCTGACGTTCATTGATATCACCAATTTGAAAGTGGCGCAAAAAGAGCTGCTGGAAGAAGAGCATCGTATGGCGCTGGTCGCTGCCAGCACCAAGGATTACGCGATCATTACGCAAGATACGGCAGGCTTGATTACCAGTTGGAATAGCGGCGCATATCGCATTTTCGGCTATGAGGAAGCCGAAGTGATCGGCCGGCCGGTCGATATTTTGTTTACGCCGGAAGATTGTGAACGCGGCGTGCCGCAGGCCGAAATGCAGGCCGCCCGCGCGGACGGCAGTGCGGTCGATGAGCGCTGGCATCTGCGCCGAGACGGCAGCCGTTTCTTTTGCAGCGGTGTGACGACATTGCTCGATAGCGGCGAAATGCGCGGTTATGCCCGCATTGCCCGCGATTTGACCGGCACCAAGGAGGCCGAATCGCGGCGCGAACAAACATTGGCGCGCGAAACCGCAACCCGTATTCAGGCCGAGAATGCCAGCCGCATGCGGGAAGAATTTCTGGCCGTTTTGTCGCATGAACTGAAGCAACCGTTGAATCTGATTCATTTAAATGCAGAGTGGTTGAAGCGCATGCCGGAGTCGCGTGATTCTGCGGCGATCCTGCGGGTAGCCGAAACCATACGCGCGGCTGTGATCAGTCAAGCGACGATCATTAACGATTTGCTGGATTTGTCGCGGGTGAGTACCGGGAAACTGGCGTTGAACAAAGCGCCGCTCGATCTGGTGCCGGTGGTCACGCGGCTGGTGGAGGCTTTTGCGGAGGAAGCGTCCGGCAAGGGCATCAGCCTGGTTTATAGCGCTGCCGAGACGGAAATTCCATTGTTGGCGGATGTCACGCGGATCGAGCAGATCGTCTGGAATTTATTGAGCAACGCCATCAAATTTACCACCGGCGGCGGGCGGATAAATTTGTCGCTGTCGATCCAGGACGATATGGCGTGCATACAGATAAGCGATACCGGAGAGGGCATCAAGTCCGATTTTCTGCCGCATGTGTTTGAAATGTTCAATCAGGCCGATGGCAGCATCACGCGCGAACATGGCGGGCTCGGTATCGGATTGGCGCTGGTCAAGCAATTGGTCGATAGTCACAATGGCCGCGTTGTGGTCGCTTCCGGGGGGCCGGGGCAAGGCGCCGAATTTACCGTTTGGTTGCCGATGCTCGATGCGGCTGCAGGCGAGGGCGATGATGTAAATCCGGAGCAGAAACTCCTGCAAGGCCGGCACATTCTGTTGGTCGATGACGATGTGGAGTGTCTTGAAACCTTTGGCGATTTACTGGTCTCGCATGGCGCCACGCTTGCGCGGGCGCAAAATGCGGGCGATGCGCTGGCGATGGTGGAGCAAAATCAGTTCGATATGATCGTTTCCGATATCGGCATGCCGACCATGGATGGTTATCAATTGCTGACGGCAATACGTCAATTGCCGAACGGTGCAAATGTATCTGTGCTGGCGGTGACGGGCTTCGGCCGCATGGTTGATGTGGAGCGTGCATTGCACGCTGGCTTTGCTGCGCATTTGCAAAAGCCGGTGGATTTTTCCGCATTTATGAGGACAGTGCAGACGGTGTTTAACAGCTAGGGAAGCTCTGATTAAGTGCCGTGAGCGGCCCAATCGCAGGATTGCGATGCTCAACGTACTCGCGTACGCCTGCGCTTCTCATCCCACGCTTGAACCACTCACGGCACTTACTCAGAGCTTCCCTGAGTCTTTTCGGGTTTTGTGAAAATTTTAAAGAAAAACCGTTCGCCCTGAGCAGGCCGCTGGCCCTGGGTTTCCGATAGCCCTGAGCCTGTCGAAGGGAGGGTCACCACCAAAGATAAAACTTAGCGTTTTTTATTGCGCAGGCAATACCACCTATCGCATCCCATCCGCTTTCTCATGCGTCCAGCGGGCAATCGCATGCATGATGGAATGCTGGACGTCGGCTGTTTTCAATCGCATATCTTGCGCGCTCAATATTTCCTGATGCAGATCCTTGATCTCCGCAATGGCCCGTTTGTGCGGCGGATTGACGTCGAAGATCGAAAGGCCCTGGTCGAAAATACGTTGGTCGTCGATGCGCTCCTGAACGACCACATCGGACACCATTGCGCCAGGAATTTTTTTGGCAAAAGTTCTGATGACCTCGAACGCCAGCTGCTCGGCATCGCTGCAGGCACTGAGCGTCAGTATGTCGACAATCAGTATGCGCAGCGCAGGATTATAAAACCGCAGCGATTCGATGCGTTGCGCGAGGCTCTTCGGCGCCTTCAGATCGCCCTGATAAAACCGGATCGGTACGACCAGCACATCCGTGGCCACCATCGCGGCATCGGCATTCCAGGCATTAACGCCATCGGCATCGATGATGATGTCCTGATAGTGCGTGCGGAAATACGAAGTGGGATTTTCCAGTTCCGGGCCGAGGCTTTTGATATCGCGCACGGCGGCTTTCGGTTTGGCATCGGCAATGTTGCGGCGTTTGCTCCACTCGACAGTATTTTTCGATGCGGTGGCATCGGCCAGTAGTACCTTGCGATGATTGCGGGCGCACAGTGTGGCAAGATTGATTGCAAGAATCGATCGTTTGGCGCTTTCGTCTTCGCTGAAAATTGTGATGATCATGGCTCTTCCTTCGCATGTATGCGGGTCGTCAATGCAGACCGTCACGAGCGGCGGTAGACGCGTATAAAGTAGATTTCCCGATGAATTCAGTCTAGCGAGGCAGGCATAAAGAAGGTGTAAATGTTGATGTGCCGGCTGTAAACGATTAATAAAAACCGGATGAATAAAAAACTGGCGTGCGCCCGTATAATTCCGGCTGAATTGATTTGCGTTCTCACACATGCCCAGCTACGGAAGAATAATTTGCCGAATTCCGCCATGACGACGTTGCGCCTGATTGCAGCGCTCGCATTCGCCCTCATCCTGGACGCCTGCAGCACATCGCCCAATACCGCTTCGGGCGCGGCTGCGCAGGCTGGCGTCTATACGGTGGCGCAAGGCGATACGCTGTACGGCATTGCGCGCCGGTTCAAACAGTCGGTGCCTGCTTTGGTGAGCATGAACCACTTGAAGGATAAGGACGATATCAGGGTGGGCCAGCAGCTGCGGGTCAATTCCCGCAGTGGTTCTGCCGATGTGGCGGCCAAGCGTGCGCCGGGTGCTGCTGCGGTGGAAACGGAAGCGGAAGTAGTTGACACCGGACCGGCCCCGCGTGATTGGGTTTGGCCGACCGACGGTAAACAGACGGCCGGCTTCGGCGCGACAAAAGGTGTGGAAATTTCCGGTAGCAGCGGCCAGGAAGTGCGGGCCGCGAACGAGGGCACGATCTCGTTTGTCGGCGGGGGGATTCGCGGTTACGGCAATCTGGTCATCATCAAGCACAGCGGCAATTTATTGTCGGTCTATGCGCACAATAAAACGGTGCTCGTGAAAGAGGGGCAGGCGGTCGCGAAAGGCCAGAAAATCGCCGAGATGGGCGACTCCGATAGTGATACGGTCAAACTGTATTTTGAAATCCGGCGCAACGGTAAACCGGTCGATCCATCCTCTTATCTGCCACCACGCTAATCTTTGTTGCATCGCAGCGTCAGCTTTCACCTGTAACACTATGCATTTATGGTGCGAAGAAACATTCCTATTAATCCCCAATAATCTTTGCGAATTATCTTATATTCATCTAGTCTAGCGCTGCATCTGGAGGCTAAGCGCACTGGGGGGCTATTGGCATTTAGTTCAGGAGAAACATTCAAACAAGAATGCGTGCTGGCTGCCAGTTGATGCTGTCCGGTGAGATGTGCCAAACAAATCAGGAAAATATTGTTTGAGCGTAGCGAGTATTTTTCGTTTGGCGCGTCTCACCGGACAGCATCAACTGGCAGCCAGCACGCATTCGCACCGCTGAATTAAATATCAACACGTCCCAAGCAACGAATAAAAATAAAGGGGAGAACGCGCATGTTGGAAATTTCTGTTATCGAGACCTTGGTCGCGGCGACGCTGGTGTTATTGCTTGGCCGCAAAATCGTCGAACGCACGCCATTGCTGCGCGCTTACAGCATCCCGGAACCGGTCGCCGGCGGCTTGTTGGTTGCGTTGCTGTTGTTGGGATTGCACAGCCTGGGCCATATCGACGTGCACTTCGACACCGGCTTGCAGGCCCCGCTGATGCTGGCATTTTTCGCTACCATCGGCTTGAATGCGGATCTTGGCAGCCTGCGCAACGGCGGCAAAAAATTGGGCATGTTTCTGGCCGTGGTGATGGGCTTGCTGGTATTGCAGAATGCGATAGGACTGGGTTTGGCGGCCTTGCTGGGGCTGGATCTGCGTGTCGGCCTGCTGGCCGGATCGATCGCCTTATCCGGCGGTCACGGCACCGGCGCTGCCTGGGCCAAGGTTTTTTCCGAGAATAGCGCCAATGGCTTGCCGGCGGCGACCGAAATTGCGATAGCCTGCGCGACCTTCGGACTGGTTTTGGGCGGCCTGGTGGGCGGCCCTGTGGCGCGGCTGTTGATCAAGCGCGTGAAATTGCCGGAAGCTTCGGCGGAGCCTGAAGTCGAACCGACCGGTTTTGAAAAGCCGAATGTGATGCGGCTGATTACGCCGCAGGCCTTTATCGAAACGCTGACCTTGATCGCAGTGTGTCTGGCCGTCGGCACCGCCCTGGCTGAGCGCGTGAGCGGCACCGCATTTGAATTGCCGGTCTTTGTCTGGGCTTTGTTTACGGGCGTATTGCTGCGCAATGGCCTGGCGTTGATCTTCGGTTATCACGTCTTCGAGCGCAGTATTTCGGTGATGGGCAATGTGAGCCTGTCGCTGTTTCTGGCGCAGGCGTTGATGAGTTTGCGGCTATGGGATCTGGCTTCGCTGGCAGGGCCGGTGCTTATTATTCTGGCGGTGCAGGCCATTGCAATGGCAACTTATGCCGTCTTCATTACCTTCCGCGTGATGGGCGCGAATTACGATGCGGCCGTGCTGGCGGCCGGGCATTGCGGTTTCGGGCTGGGCGCCACGCCGACCGCCATTGCCAATATGCAGGCGGTCACCGAACGCTCCGGGCCGTCGCCGCTGGCATTTCTGATCGTGCCGATGGTGAGTGCGTTTTTTATCGATATCGCGAATGCGATCGTGATCAAGCTGTACCTGACCTTGCCGTTATTTCACTGAATCGTATTGCCGCCGGAATTGTTTTCCGGCGTGGATTTATTCCGGTATTTGCTGCGTCTTCTCAAGCTGCGCGACCAATTCCTCGATCAGATAGCGCTGATGCGGCAGCAGATTTTGAATCTGCGCGGCTAGCGCAATATTGGCCTGAGTCGGCTTTGCGTGGTATTTGGCGGGGGTCTGTTTGACCTGTAATTGGATGGTCGGCGAGGGGCCGTATTCCAGCCAGTGGGTATCGACGCCGCACCATTTTGCCAGCGCTTCCAGTTTGTCTTTTTTAGGGATGGCGCGGCCTTTAAGCCATTTATCGGCTGCTTGCGGTGTGATGGGAGTGCCAGGGTAACGCAGAGTCAGATGCATGGCCAGTGAGGTCGGCCCGTCTATGGTCCTCTTTTCACCGGTTTTGCCGGGCGGTAGCTTGACGCGCTTGAGCGCGAGATGCAAACGGTTGGCAAATGCAGTTTTTTCTTTGAGGGTAGGCATGTCGCATTCTGCGGCAATGCATGAAAAGTGTTATCAACTGATAAAGATAATTGTATCTCTATCAGTTGATTTAATTTTTCAATGGCAGCACTATGGAAGGTTTATTTTTTTGGGCGGCCGGCTTTCAATGGCGTCAGTGTCGCCAAAATGATTTTCAGTGTGCTGATATCGAGACCCTTGATCAGCGAAACGCCGATACGCAGCAAATCGCTCTTTTTCATTTCAAAGCCGGCCTTCAGGCAGGCTTTTTTCACTTGTGCGATGACGGCATATTCCGGTTCCGGCATGGTGAAGCTATCGCGGATCTGTTTGATTTTCTTGATTTTTGGTGCTTCCGGTGCTTTTACGACGGGTTTTACGGCAGGTTTTACGACAGGCTTTGCAGCGGCTGCCTTCATTAATGCCGGGGCCGGTTTCTTGACTGCGGCGGCGGCTGGTTTTTTCGCTACAGCCGGTTTCTTGAGCGCCGGCTTGGCGATTGGTTTTTTCACAGCAACGGCGGCTTTGAGCGGGCGTTTCGCCGTGGTCTTCACCGCAGGCTTTGGCTTTGCAACGACCTTTTTAATCGATGCCGCCGCGCTGGCGGTTGGCTTGGTCAATGGCATATCGGCTTCCTTTAAATAAATAATATAAACAATATATCTAATTATTAAAAATATTGCAAATAAAGCAATATATGATAAGAAGTCATAGGATCGCACAGTTTTATGACAAGCGTTATTGTGTTTGTTCACCCAATGTTAAGATCGCGGCTAAGCCAATTTCCACCCGGAGTGCCGATTGAAATCGCCTTGCAAGCTAAACAAGTTTTTATGCGCGGCCGCATTATTGACGGCCGTTTTGCCGGCCTCTGCCGTGCCGAGCACATTCGGCACGGTGATCGGGGATGCGTTGTTATGCACGAGTAAGCTCGACACCGCTTATTTCTATAATTATCTGGCGCAGGCGTTCGGCCCGCCATACAAGCACGAAGGCGGTGCTTATTGGTTTAAGACGCCGGTAACTTTATGGGGCGCCCAATTGACCGACGTGCTCATCAGCGACAAGGATAGCTCGCAGCTCTTCATTGCGGCAGTCGCCGAGGCTACGCCGGAAGCATTGGTCAACGCCATCGCAAGCGCCGTTAACATGCGCTTCATGCCGACCAGCCTGTCGCCCAATCCGGTGCGGATATCGCAGACTGCCAGCACGATTGTTTATTTCCAGAGGAAATCCAAAATATTCTGCGCAAGAGGGGTTTATTGACGCCGGATCAATAACGCCGGCATGCCGGCATGAAGCCAAAACGCTCCGCAACACGCCCTTTTGCAAAACTCCCTTCTGTTTCGGACTAATCCTATTTATCTATAAATAGGCTCCGCATATCCTCTGCATTCCTCGCAAGGCGCTTGACGCCTCGGCCGTTACAGGCCGTGGTTGGTCACGACCGCCAGTCACGCAAGCGCGAGCCATCGCCCTCGGAAAAGCGGAAAGATTATGCAAATCAAACTAAAGAAAAATATCGATCAAACGGCATGCCGGACGTCTGCGTTCATCGGCGGCGGTAAGTGGCGTGTGCTGGCTTTGCAGTTATTGCTGGTGTTCGTGGCGTTTTTTTCGTTGGCGGGGCGTGAGGCGCAAGCGGCGGCGGTGGTGAGTGCTGGATTTAGTGGTGATTTCGCCGCTGCGAACCCGACTTTTAATATCAATCAGGTGCCAAAAATAGAAGGAAGCTGCACGCAACAGAACTGGCAGTGGACTAGAGATATTACCGCCGTGGAAATCTATAGCGGAGCGACACGATTGAGTCGCTCCGCATATGGTGAGGGAGGCGTATCGTGGAAAGAGTCCTATAGTGAGGACCTGTGGTTTGATGCGCTTCGTTTAGAACCCGGGAGTACCTATAAGGCAGTAACTAGCTGTAGTGCCTACACTGCATTCGACACTGAATATGCTAGCGCAGAAAAATTCTTCTCTATCCGGCCTCTCATTGGGAGCTATACGGCCGTAATGACTCCAGACAATAAGCTGATAGTGGAGGGAACCGTCGGTAATGGGGCTAATAGCGCCATTGTCTTTCTGATTGATAAGAACGGAGAAGAGAGTCTATTAGGGAGGGCGATTGGGTTGACGACGTCTGATTTTACAATCGAGAGTCAATTAGCGCCGGGAAAGCATGAGCTGGCGGTATATGTGTCTTATGCCAACCATCGTGTGCGAATCGGCACAACCATCGTCTATCCAAAACCTACGATAACGCTGGACGATCTTCCTCCGGTCACAAATGATCCTAAAATTCTCTTGAAGGGCGCTGCGAGCTCAGCTGTGGGGATAGCGCGTGCGACATTCGATAGGCACGTAGATATGAATCTGTTCACCAGGGAGGAGGGGTCATTCGTTGTTCCTTCTCCTGCTCAGGAAAACGTTACATTTGAACGCGAGTTTAACGTTCAGGATGATGGAACACACCGTTTTACTGCGTGGGCATATGGGACGGATAACGTATATGTAGAAAGTAAAGTGCAATCGATTCTGGTTGACCGCAAGCCACCGGAAATAAAAATTCTGTCCCACGCTGCCGGCAGCTATATCAAAAATAATACGCAGCTTCTGATCAGCGCGACCGACCTTGCCCCATCGGGCAAGCCGGGTTCCGGCGTCGCTTCCGTCCAGATGCAGGCCACAGATAAAGATGGCAATGCAAGCGACTGGCTGCACATGAAGCTTCAGCCTGGAAGCGCAGATGAATATTCGGTCGAGATACCGTTCGATAAACTAGTGCCCGGTCAGATCACCGTTGAAGTATGGGCAAAGGATAGTGCTGGAAATGCTATTTACCAGCCTAAAACGCAGTACAAAAAATCCGCTTTGCCTACCGCATCCATAATCCCTCTTGCCTCGCCGACCAGACAATCCGAGATCACGATCAAGGGTGCAGCGCATTCGGACGCAGGTTTGCAAAAGATTTCCTTGGCGTGGTGGAAGGACGGCAAAACGGCAACAAAACAATCGGCCGTATTGAAGTTCAGCGCCGGCAACGATGCGAATGTAAGCCATACGTTCACCTTGCCGGACGACGGGCAATACCAGTTTGAACTTTCCGTGGAAGCACAGGATGGTCAAACGGTGAAATCCGTGCCGCAGACGGTGCTGCTGGACGCCACTAAGCCGACTATCACGATCGGGTCGCCTGCAGCGGATAGCACCCATGAAAAAAAATTAACGCTGGAATTCACGGTCGAGGACGCGGGTAGCGGGGTCAATGATATCCAGATACGGCTAGGCCCCGACGACGCCCCCTGGATAAAAGATATTCCCATCAATGCGAAGGGCGAGTATTCGCACGTGCTGCCGCTGGACGAGGTTGACGCAGGCAAGCTGAGGGTTACCATCTGGGCCGACGATAAGGCGGGTAATCAACAATGGTCATACAGCGCCTATATCAAACAGGTGCAGGCGGCCGCTGCACTGGACGCTACGCTGACCTTCTTGAACACCGATGGCAGCGCGGCGAATGGCGACTTTTATGCGGATCAGCAGCGTCTGTTGCACGTGAGCGTGAAGCCGAAAATGACGCTCAAAGGCCTGAACATTGCCTATACGCTGCCGCCCGGCTTGTCGCAGCGCGGGACACCCGTATTGAGCGCGGCGTCTTCGGCCTTGCCGCAAGATATGCCAGCGCAGCTAAAAAACTGGTCAGGCAGCGGTAATCTGATCGCGGGCGTCGATTTGGCGCAAGCGGAAACGCTGATAGTCGATATCCCGGTCGCAATAAGCGACGCTACGGCGCCGAATCCGAAACTCGGCGGCATGGAACAAACGACCTATTTCGATGTGACGGGCAGTAATTTTACCGACGCCGCACGCGCAGAAACGCCGTGGAACATGCAATGGAAGCAGGACCCGGCGGATGTGCAACGGCCGATTTCTAAAACATTCGATTTATCCGCCCCGCCGGATATTCAGATTTTCGACGCCCAGTCCGGCGGCTACGACACGGCCGACCTGAGCAAATGGAATCGGAATACGCTGCATTGCACATCGGGCAACGCGACGTGCAAGATAGAGGCCGGCGCAACAGCGGTCGAGCTGCCTTTTACCAGCGCGAGCGGGCAAAGCATCACGCTCAAGCTGATCGGGCAGCGTCATCTGACGCCGCGCCAGGGCGGCGTGATAAAGAACACGCCGCTGCAAGATGCAGACAACACCGGCGCCGACGCCGAAGCGCGTTTCTCGCTGCGCTTGCCGAAGGAAGAACTGGCACGATTGCCCACGGGCGGGATGTGGAAGGCGGATTTGAATCTGGCATTGCAAGCACATGACGGCAAAGCGCTTGCCAACTTCCGCAGCGCGATCACGCTCGATGTCGGCGATACAACCGGCATGGCGCTGACCCCGCCGCAGATCGAATTGCTGCCCGGATCGCATCAGGATCACGATGACTCCGGCGGCTATTCCACCGGCGATGAACTGACATACCGCATCAGCTATACCGCTGCGCGCGATTTGACAGACGTTCAACTCGACTATGCATTGCCGCTGGGATTGGAGAAAGCCGGGGCTGCGCCGACGTTCGCTGGGAATAGCGATATGAAACCGGACGGCGAACTCAGCGCAGACTGGAACAAGGCATTGTTGAAGCACGGCGTGCAGATGAAAAAGGGCAACACCCTGATCATCGACGTACCGTTGCGCATTCAGCCCGATAGTGACGCACACATCGTCAGCCAGGTTTTTGCCGGCGCTAAAGGCTATATCCCGATGCCGTCAACCGAGACGATCTTGCAGGTGCAACGTCGGTTTTCGGTAGCGCGGGCATTGACGCTGACGCTCGATATCATCGCGCCGCCTGTTTCCGACCAGAGCGTGCCGGCGCTTACCGCCGCGACGGTCGCGCAGCAAGCGCCTTTCATCTACCGGATCGTGTTGGCCGCGCAAAAGCAGAGCGTGGAAAATGCATCGCTGATTTATCGCTTGCCGGGTGGTTTGACTCTTGCCGGTGCGCCAAGCCTGGTTGTCGATGCAACACAAAAGGTAAAGCTCAATGCCAGTTGGGATGGCGATGCGAATGATAAATTGCTCGATGCCAAAACCGATTTGGCGCCGTTGCAGACAATCACCATCGATATCCCGGTCGCGGTCAAGGAACTGGTCGAGGATGGCGTATCGGTGCAAAGCACGGTCAATGCCAGCGCCGGCAATCTGATCGATGCACTGAGCGCGAAGCATACTGTCAAGGTGCGCGAACGCCAGCGCGGCGGCGGCGATCAGGTCATGGTGGTGAAATCCAGCGATGCAAAAGCATCGGTACAGCCCGGTGAGAACATCGTGTATCGGATCAGGGTCAGCAACCAGACTTCCAAAATCGCGCGTAATTTACTGATCCGCGATCGCGCGCCGGATCATACGACATTGCTTTCCTCTTCTTGCGGCGAGCTGTCGCCGGAGACGTGCAAGACTTATTTGCTCAACGATAGCGATATCGCTGAAGAGCAGATGACGCATGAGGCTTTATGTACAACGCCTGGCAGGAAATCGGCGCAGGACGGGCGTCACGTCATCTGGTGTCTGAACGGCGATCTTGAACCGCTGGATGAGTATGTTGTTGATTACACCATTCAGGTAAACGGGACAGCGCCGTTGTAATGTCGTCAGTTAAGTAGCGCACGCTTCTACGCAGGACAGTCGGAAAGGCAGGGGCGGTGCGTCTCAGGACTGTCGTGGGAAAGGCAGGGGCGGTGCCCTATTTAAAAA
>JAQGNR010000250.1 GCA_028291765.1 Herbaspirillum sp. | reverse complement strand
GCTAAGGGGCAATCTCCGAAAAAACCCCGGATAACCGGCAGCCAATAATAGAGGGGGGAGTGCGTGCGCATGCCAAGGCGCATTCACGATAACTGCACGACATTAGACCTTTAGCTTGGTGTTTTATTGTTTTCTCGTGTTTCCAATGGCCGGTTTGATCGTCAGTTGCACCCGTGGAGCAGGGACGTCCTGCACGTTGTGAAGCCTGACAAAGGTATGGTCGGCTAGCTTGAACACACTCACGGTCTGCACCAGTCGCCCGGCCTGTTCCCGTAACGACGCGGCGGCTGCTGCGGCTTGCTCTACCAATGCGGCATTCTGTTGCGTTGCATTATCCATTTGGCCGACCGCCTGGTTGATCTGATCGATACCGATGCTTTGTTCGCGGCCTGCCGCCGAAATCTCGGCCATGATGTCGCTGACCCGCTGGACGCTGTCGACGATCTCGGTCATCGTGCTGCCGGTCTGACCTACCAAGATGCCGCCGGTAGCCACTTTTTCCACCGAATCGCCGATCAATTGCTTGATTTCCTTGGCTGCGGTAGCCGAGCGCTGCGCCAGACTGCGCACTTCGCTTGCCACCACGGCAAAGCCGCGCCCCTGCTCACCCGCGCGAGCGGCTTCCACCGCCGCATTCAAGGCCAGGATATTGGTCTGGAAGGCGATACCATCAATGACGCCGATAATGTCCGCGATTTTGCGCGACGAGGCATTGATCGAGGCCATCGTGTCGACTACCTGGCCGACCATTTTGCCGCCCCTGGCCGCTACGATGGCCGCCGTGCTCGCCAAATCCTTGGCTTGCTGAGCATTCTCCGAATTCTGTTTGACGGTCGATGTCAGTTGTTCCATGGAAGCGGCGGTTTCTTCCAATGAGGCGGCCTGTCCTTCGGTACGGGATGACAGATCGAGATTGCCGCTTGCGATCTGGCCGGAAGCAATGGCAATGGCATCGGTGCCCATGCGTACCTCGGCCACGATATGGCCGAGACTGCTATTCATATCTTTCAATGCCTGCAGCAGCAGGCCGATTTCATCGTTTGAGTGAATCACGATATTGCCGGTCAGATCGCCCGCGGCGACCATTTGCGCGAGCCCGACGCATTTGTCCAGCGGCCGTGAAATCGATCTGGAAAACAGGATGCCGCCAATGACGCTGCCGATAAATCCGATCATCATCAGCGCGATGCTGACCATCATGGCTTGCTTGCTGCTATCGCGGGCAGAATCCACGCGGCTTTGTGTTGCGGCGATGATGGTGGTACGGATGTTATTGATCAATTCGGCCGGGGCGCGGTCCATGCCTTTGACTGCGCTATCGCCCGCCGCAGAGTTGAAGTTGGCTGCTTTGAAAGCCTCAAAACCTTTGCGGTAGTCGATCCCCATGCGTTGATGCGCCTGGATGAAGTTTTCTACCAGCGTGCGTGCTTCGCCGGGCGCTAATGCCGCGCGCAATGTGCCGGCCAGATCGGCCACGCCTTGCTCATCTTTTTGAAAGGCGCTCCAGTACGTATTGAGTTGTGCCGGATCCTTGCCGCGCAACAAGGTATCTTTCCACTCCTGTACCTGGGTCTTGAATTTGACCTGCATCGACGAGGCTGTCTGTTCGTTGCTGTAGTCGGTGGCGATCACATCCGCATAGGTATCGACCGACTGGCTCAGCTTGTAGAGGCCGAATAGTCCGGCGGCAGCGGCGAGCAGCGATATGGCCGTAAAAGCCAATGGCAGTTTCTGACTCAATTTCATGACCATCCCCCCGGGATAAGTTGTCTTGTATGGGCGCATTCATATTGACAATCAATTATTGCGCTGGATGTTGACAAAAATGTAAATTTTTTATGCATTTGCCTCGTAGCGTGGATGGTTTGCTACAAAAGCGACGGCTAACGACAGCTAGCGACTCTAGCATCCAGAGCAAGGTTTTTTGGGCGATTCGGAACAATGCTGTCATTGCGTAGTCGTAACAACATGGAAAAACCGGCAATAAAAAAAATACTGCTGCGGACGGTGCTGTCTGTGCTCGCACTGATCGCGATCCTGATCGCGATTTTGATCGTCTTTGCACTCACGTTCGACTGGAACCGCGCCAAGCCATATATCGACCGGCGCGTCAGCCAAGCCACCGGTCGCGTGTTCGAAATTCGCGGCAATCTGGCATTGCATTGGCAACAGCCCGGCGAGGATCAATCCGGATGGCGGCGCTGGATGCCATGGCCGCGGCTGACGGCCGACGATATTCTTTTGAGCAATCCCGATTGGGCCCAGACCGGTCCACAGATGGCGCAAATCCGGCATGTGACGTTTTTGTTGAGTCCGTTGCCGTTGTTGGCGAAAACCGTGGTGTTGCCCGATCTGGAGGCGGATGGCCTGGTGTTGGCGCTGGAACGCGGCGGTGATGCCAACAACAATGAAAATAATTGGACCTTCAAAAAAAATGGCAATACGGCCTGGAAATTCGATTTGCAGCGCTTGATTTTGAAGCAGGCGCAGCTGCACTATCTCGATCCGGCGATCAAACTGGACATGCATGCCGACGTGAATACCCTGGCAGACAATAATCCCCAAGGTTATGGTCTCGAATTCACACTCGACGGTAGCTACAATAAAGCGCCGGTTAGCGGCGGCGGTAAAGGGGGAGCTATTTTGTCGCTGGAAAATCCGGACGCAGTGTACCCGCTCGAGGCCAACGTCAAACTCGGTAAAAATGCGATTGCAGTTGAAGGGAAAATCACCAAACCGACCGCGGTCACAGCGATCGACCTGCGCTTGTCGCTGGCCGGCGCCAGCATGGCCAATCTATATCCCTTGACCGGGGTAGTGTTGCCGGATACGCCGCCATACGCCACCAAAGGCCATTTGATCGCTCACTTGAATCAGCCTGGCGGGGATCAATGGACATATGAAAAATTTACCGGTACCGTCGGCGGCAGCGATATCGCCGGCACGCTTGATTATCTACGCCGCCAACCGCGTCCGCTGTTGCGCGGCACACTGGTATCGGAACAACTGCGCCTGGCAGATTTGGGGCCGCTGGTGAAGGCCGATTCCAACGCCAGTAAAGCCAACCGCGGCGCGGCGCGCGTGCAGCCGGCCGATAAAGCATTGCCGGTCGAATCCTTCGATACCAAGCGCTGGGGCGTGCTCGATGCCGATATCGAATTCAGTGGCCACAAAATCATACGGGCTGCCAGTCTGCCGATTCAGGACATGCAGACCCACTTGCAAATGCAGGATAGCGTGCTCTCTTTGACGCCGCTGAACTTCGGCGTGGCCGGCGGCAACATGACATCGAACATCAAACTTGACGGCAACGCGACGCCGATCAAGGCTGAAATGAAAGTGGCGGCAAGGCATCTGAAGATCAAACAATTGTTCCCAACGCTGCAGTCGATGAAGGCCAGCTTCGGCGAAGTCAACGGCGATGCCTCTTTATCCGGTGTCGGCAATTCGGTGGCGGCGCTGCTGGCGACTTCCAACGGTGAAATGAAAACCGTGGTCAGCAGTGGTTCCGTCAGCAAATTCATTCTGGAAGCGGCGGGACTGAATCTCGCCAACGCGGCATTCGTCAAAATATTCGGCGATAGGCAGGTGCAGATGAATTGCCTTGCCGGCGATTTTTCTGTCACCGATGGCGTCATGCATACGCGCTCGTTTGTCATGGATACCACCGATGCGGTGGTCAATATCAGCGGCGATATTAATCTGGCCAAAGAATTATTGGCGCTGGATGTGCGGCCCAAGAGCAAGGGCCTGCGCGTCATTTCGTTGCGCACGCCCTTATATGTCCGCGGCACTTTCAAGCAGCCCGACGTCGGTTTATATAAAGGCGCGATGGCGCTCAAGGCCGGCGCCGCCGCCGGGTTGGCAGTGGTGGCGCCGTTCGCTGCCATCGTGCCTTTGATTAATATGGGCAAAACCGGGGATACCGATTGCGCCGGCCTGCTGGCCGAGGCGAGCGCTGCGCCAACCGCCCCGGCGCCCGGCAGGAAACAAGCGGCAAAGGCGCTCAAGCCTGCGCAGAAACGCAATCAGAATGCGCAATAAATCCTGTGCGGTATTTTTAAAAACCATTTATAATTCGGCCCTCGCGCAGCATCTCCAGCTGCGCAATATGCGGGAGTAGCTCAGTTGGTAGAGCGCAACCTTGCCAAGGTTGAGGTCGAGAGTTCGAGACTCTTCTCCCGCTCCACATGTCGGTTTGCGGCGTTCTATCAGCCGATCAACCTAAAATAGTTTCGTCGGCGCCCGCACAATGCGGGCGTTTCTGTTTGCGGAAGGTAATAAGCCGTCTGCGCGGCCTAATGCCGTTCAGTTAAGAAGCGTCTAGGTATGCGGAATATTATTGGCGGCTGGTTAATCGGGTTTTTTTCGGAGATTGCCCCTTAGCTCAGCGCTTTGCCTTGGGCCGCCGTGGCCTTCCCCGGGGCGTAAA
>JAQGNR010000235.1 GCA_028291765.1 Herbaspirillum sp. | reverse complement strand
GCTTGTCGTCGGTTTTATCGGAGGCCGATTTCATTTGCTGCACGGTTTGGATCGCGCTGATGATCGGGGCCGAGACGCCCAGCGTCAGGCCGCTTTGCTCGGTGTGGTCTTTGGTGGTTTGTACGACCAGGTCCTGGACGGCAGTGATGTCGACCGATTTGGCGGCGATGCCGATGTCGCCGGTCAGGGCGGTGACGTTGCTGCCGCTTTGCGTGTAGTTGTTGCCGGCGACGAGCTGGATATTGCCGTCGGTGCTGCCGATCATGCTGCTGTTGTGGCTGGTCTGTTGCGTGGTCTGGGTGTTTTGATGCTCCTTGGTGCCCATGGTTACGCCGAAGCCGCCGTCGGTGCCGAACAGGCCGTCGGTGGTTTCCTCCTTGAAGTAACTTTGGCCGGTGGTATTTTGCGAAGTCGCGATGTGGATGTCGTTGCCCGCCGCCAGCGAAACGTCATGCGTGCCGACAATATTGCCGCCGGTGACGGTGATGTCATGGGCTGCGGCGATTTGCACGCTGTCGCCGGAGAAGGTGGCGCCGACTGCCTGGCTGTTTTGTTGTTGGTCCTTAGTATGTTTGGTGGATGAGGACAGCAGTCCGGAGGAGGTGATTTTGATTTCCTGGTCGTAGCTGCTGGCCTGCTGGGCGCTGTTGAGGTGGATGTCGCGGTCGGCCGCCACGGTGAGCGCCTGGCCGGCATTGACGTAGGCGGCGGTGGCGTCGATGTCGCGTCCGGCCGTCATGGTGATGGCGCCGTCGGCCTGGATCTGCGTGCCGTCAGCTTGCGTTTGGCTTTGGCGCAGGTGGTTATTGCTGTCGGCATTCAGGTCGAGGCTGGTTTCGGTGGTCACGGCATTGAGGTTGAGGTCGCGCCCTGCGGCGATCACGGCGTCGCCGGTGACGCCGATCCGCGCCGCATCGAGATTGATGTCCCGCCCGGCACGCATGTCGAGTTGATCCGCATCGATGCCGGCGACGCTGTTGATCAGCGTGTGGCTGCTGCGCGATCCGTGATTGGCGTCGCCGCTGCTGGCCGCGCCGCTGGTGGTGGTCGTGGTCATGGTGATGTCGCCGCCGGCGAGCAGGCCGACGCGATGTCCGCTGATTGTGCCGCCGCTGTTGAGCAGGTCGTTCGCGGCCGTCAATTCCGTGCTGCCGGTTTTTGCATCGCTGCGGATGACGCCGGTGTTGGCGATATCGGTAGCCTGGATCAGCAGCTTGTTGGCCGCTTGCAGGGTGCCGCCATTGTTTAGGCTGCCGTTGATGCTCAGGTCGATGTTCTGGGCCGAGATCAACGCGCCGCTGGTGCGCACGTCGGCCGCGTCGGCGCGGGCCAGATAGACCACCGGCGTCAGTACTTTGGTTACGCTGCCGTCGGGCAGCGTGACGTCTTTCGATACCAGCCATACGATGTCGTAGGTCAGCGCCGCCATCTGGGCCGCGGTCAGGGCGATGCCCGGCGTGAGCTGGAATTGCGCGGCGCTGGCGATGCCCGCATCCATCAAGGCTCGGTATTGTTCTTCATTGCTGAGATAGGCGCCGAGGAAGCGTTTGCCGGTCAATTCGGTGATTTGATCATTGATCAGCTTTTGTTCGTAAAAGCCGTCGCCCAGACGCTTTTGCGCCTTCGACGGGTCCATCGCCATGCGGCTTAGCATGTAGTCGCTGGAGAGGAATATTTTGTAGTTGGTGAACTGGGGATCGGTTTCGATCAGGTAGCGTTGATCGGGTTCCGGGTGGACCACGAACCAGGGATTATTCGGCAGCACCGGATTGGGCAGGACGCCATCGGTATTGTCGTTCACCCGCGTGGGATCGACGTCGTTGCCGGTGCCGGGCGTAACGCCGGCATCGGCGGCGATTTGCATTGGGCTGTCCACGTGGACAGCGGCCGGTTGATAGCCGACCGGGGCATCCCATTCGCGCGAGCGATAATTTTTGACTCGTCCTCCGTGCCACTTGGTATAGGTGCGTTGCGCCGTGCCGACATCGGTGGTGATCAACACGCCCTGGGCCTCATTATTGGTCAGGCTGTCGGGCGCGCCACTCAAGGTTCCGCCGACCACGATGCGGCTGTTGTCGTTGACGATGTTGCCGGCCACGGCCAGATTGCCGCCGGCCAGGATTTCCCCCGGCTTGGATTCGGTAATAAAGGTCTGCGAGACAGTCCGTTGGTAGCGATAGATCGTATAGTCCTGGCCCGAGGCGCCATCCGGCGTATACACGCAATTCATACCGTCCGGTTCGCATCCTCCTTGCCGCACCTCGCTGCTGTCCCAGCGCTTCGGTTGCCCGTCAAGCTGATATTCCACGACGTTGGTCACCGAAATGTTGCGCTGTTCGGTCTGGAAGTGATTGTTTCGGTTCTCGATGTGGTTGGCCGACAGTTGCATGGCGCCATCGGATTCGATGCGCGCCGATTGATTCAGTATCTGGTCCGCCATGCCGGTGGCGCGATCGTTGCCGTCCAGCGTGCGTCCTATCGCCAGATTGCCTGCGCTATAGAGTTGCGCGCCTTCCAGATTGAAGGTGTCGGCGGCGCCGATGTCGAGATCGCCACGGGAGGCGATCACGCCCGCCCGGCCGCTCGTCATGTCAATGGTATTGGTCAAGGTGCCGGTCTCCAGCGCAATCCGGTCGCCGTAGATGCGGCCCGTATTGTGTATGTCGCTGGCCGCGTGGATGACGGTCGCCTCTGCATTGATCAAGCCGGCGTGCTGGTTGTCCAGTTGATCGACGTTCAAGTGCAGTTCGCGCACCGCTTCCAGTGCGCCGGCGTTGCTTAATTTGCCGGTGGTGGAGAAATTCAGATCGCGGTTAGCGGTGATCAGATTGCCGGCGCTATTGGTGTAATCGCCTTGCAGGGCGATGGTGGCGTCTGTTCCTGCGATGAGTTCGCCTTCGCCGACAATCGTTGCCGCCCGGATGGAAAGATCCGCATTGCTGCTGATGACGCCGCCCAGCTTGTCGGGTTCTTGCGACGTCAGCGCCAGCGTGCTGCTATCGGCCGGCACGCTTGCCGCATTAATCAACTGCCCGTCGGTATTGACGATCAAGCCATCGGCGCCAAGGGCAGCGATGCGGCCAGCGCTGTTGTTGATCTCCGCCGCATCGATGCGCAGCGCCCGTCCCGATTGGATAGTGCCTTGCGTGTTGTCGAGCTTGCCGCCCGCATTCAGCGTCACCGCGCCGCCCGCCAGGGTTTCGGCATGCCGCAGATTGAGTGCTGCTGCGCGCATGGCGATATCGCCGCTGGCGGTATTGCTGCCGATCGCGTCAATGACGCCGGTTGCCGCCAGTAGCAGATTGCCCGGCTGCACGGCGTTGCCGTCGGCGTCGAAGCCGGCTGCCAGCGTGCCATCCGAATGGATGCTCGCGCCGTTGAGCGTTAAATCGCCTTGCGCCGCCAGCGTGCCGCTATTGGCGATCTGGCCGGCGCTGTCGATCTGCACTGTTTGCCGGCCATACAAGGTGCCGGTGTTGCGCAGGTCGTCGCCGCTGTGGATGGCGAGCTGGCCGCTGGCGTTGGTGTTGCCCTTGAGGGTGATTTTTCCCTGATTATCGATGCGCAAGTCGCCGGCGCGCGCGGCGATATTGCCCAGGCTTACGACGCCGACGCCGGCTTCGGTGCCAACTAAGCGGATCTTGTTCGCATACATCCCGCCCAGTTGCGCCACATCGATGCCGACGGTCGGCTTGGCGCCTTCGCCTTCGCCCTCGATGAGCAGCACGCCGAGATCGGCATAGGCGACCTGATTGGCGCCGCTGATGACGTTGAGCTTATCGGCCCATAGTTCGCCGTTGACCTGCACGCTGCGGGCAATCAAATCCAGTTGCCCGGTGTTGCTGCCGTTGAGCCCATCGACGGCGATATCGCCGCGTGTCACGCGAAACGCCGCCAGGCTGCCGTCGCCGCCGAACACCGGCGTGCCGGTCGTCAGCACGCCGCGGGTGGTATTGATGAAGCCGCAGCCGCTGCAGGTAATGCCGTTCGGATTGGCGATAATCACCTGGGCACGCTGGCCGGCGACTTCGGTATAGCCGTTCAATCGGCTGCGTCCGCCGCCGGTCACTTCGTTGAGAATGATGCGGGCTTCGCGGCCTCTGACCAGATTCGGATTGCCGCCGATGAAGCCGCCTTGCTGCGTGTGCACGGTGCCGCTGGCGTTATTCAGAATGGCGTTATTCAGAATGGCGCCATTCGGGCCGACATTGAATTGCTGATATTTATTATGCGACAGTCCCGCCGCGTTCGGCGCCACGATCTGCACCACAGGCCGTCCGTTCGCGCTTTGATCGATGGTGGGACGCTGCCGGCCGGCGTTCGGGTCCGCCACCATTTGCGCCTGAACCACCGTGACCGCGCCGAACAGCGCTGCAATCGCCACGCCGAGATGCACCAGCCGCATCAGCGGCATCGATGGCGCAGCGCTTGACCCCGAACCCGCACCCGAGCTGCGGCGGGATTGCCCGCCTGCCGCATTGCCGCGACCGGAAACCGTCTCGGCGACTGCCATCGATTGACGGCGCTTCTGATTGAAGATGACGCGATAGGCTTGCTTGTTCATGATGGATCCCGGTGGCTAGTATTGATAGGTCAGGCTGATGCCGATAGCAGGTGTCGCGGTGTGGAGTTCTTTTGGTTTGTAGAGCGCCCAGCTGGAGAAAATGTCATACGTCATGCCGCGCCAGCCGCCCCGCAGGCCGACGGTGGCGCCCGCCAATTTGTCGCCCACCAACTCCTTGACGCTGGGGCCGTAGACCTTGCCGAAATCGATGCCGGCATAGGCCGATTGCCCGCTTTGCGCCAGTGGCATGTCGAGCTCGTTGCGGATAAAAAATCCGCGTTCGGCCGCCAGGGTCAGTTCGCCATCGAAACCGCGCACCGTATAGCGGCTGCCGATACTGAACTGATCGCTCAAGTAGAGCCGCGAGCGGGTTGTTTGGCCGCGCAGGGTGCCGATGTAAGTGAGTGCTTGATCGCCGACTTGGAACGGTGCGACCAGCGTGGCGTCGATGCTTTGCAGCGTGTAGAGAAAGGTCTCGTCCGCTGCGGTGCGCCACGCGTTATTGCCTTGGCCGTTGAACCAGGAAACGCCCCAGCGGTTTGCCAGGGTGATATCCAGCTGGGCCGCGCCGAAGTAGTGTTTATGCACCCAGGCCAGTTGCGCAAATGTGGTGTTGCGCTTTTGTCCGTCGAGTTCCGAGGCGTCAATATAGGACTTGCTCCAGCGTTTGCCGATCTTGAATTGCACGCTGTTCTTTTGAAATCGATCGCGTTGAAACAAATACGCGATATCGATATCCAGGTTGCGCGACTGGCCGCTGGACACGAAATCCGCGGCGTAACCGGCAATGCGCTGGTGATAATCGTAGCTGCCGGCCGATACGGCGAAATTCCAATAGCCGAGCGGGACGGCGTAGTAGATGTTGTTCCCGCTGGTGCCGCGCTGGGCGCCTCGGCGGTCGGCATCTGTGCTGACGCCAATATTGAGCATATCGGACAGGCCGAGCGGATTGTCCAGGCCAAAGCTGAGGCCGCTTTGCCACTGGCCGGTGCCTTTGGCGCCGCTATCGTCGAGGTAGGCGACCAGCTTCCAGGGCTTGTCGCGCTTGACGCTAATGACGACATCGCTCTGGCCCGGTGTGTCGCCGGGAACGATTTGCATATCGACATCCTGGCTGGGAATGCGCTTCATCTGTTCCAGGCCCTGCTCCAGATCGCGCAGATTGAGCAAATCACCGGCGCTGGCTGGAAAGGCATTGCGCCAAGTGCCATACAGAGTGGGATCGGCAAAGCGGATCGCGCGGATCACGCCGGGCACCAGTGTCAGTTTCAAGGTGCCGCCGGCGAGATCCTGTTCGGGGATGCCGAGCCGCGTGGTGCTGTAGCCATGCGCCAGGATCAGATTGGTCAGGCGTTGGACGATCAGGTTCAGGCCGCGCATGCCGATGCAGGCGCCGGCATAGCGATCCAGATAATCCTGGGCGAAACGGAAAGGGTCGAGCGGCAATGCGCTGGCGCCGGCCAATCGAATGGCCGGCGGCAGTTGGCTGGGTACATCGAGCACCAATTGCCGGATGGGGAAGCAGGGCGATTCGGTCGGGAGCACCAATGATGAGGCCGCTTCTTCCACCGGTGCGGTGGTTTGCAAATTCACATTGGGCGCTTGTAATTGGCGCTGGCGTTCCTGCGCTTCCGCCTGGCTGCGGCGGCGTTGTTCTTCGTTGGCGAAGGTCTGTAGTTCTTGCGCCGCCACCGGACTGCGCCGACGTTGTTCCTGGCTGGCGGAGCTCTGTACTACTTGCGCATTGACGAGAGTGATTGCGCTGTTCAGTAACAAGATAAAAGCAAGATGTCGTGCAAGTTCGCGTACAAATGCTGCTGGATTGATGCGGGTGTTGGTGCGTGCAACGGGGCCGGCCATTCATTGCTTTCATGCTCAAAGAGAGCCGGAGTCTATCGACTTATTTTTTGTGTTTATACCTTGATTGGATGAACAGTGATAACCGCGATTTAAAAGAAATCGTGGCTGTTATAAGACGGGTATAAGACGTTTGTCCTAAGCCGGACGTTTGTAACGTATCGCTGCGAGAGAGGAAGTTTGCTTGTTGGCTGTGGAATGTTCGTACTAGGATTTTTAGAGGTCGGATCGCTTTGGGATCCGTTAGGCATGGGAGTAGTGTTGCGGAATCTGACAGGGGGCTTGCTATCTGGTGCGCCATATGTGCATTCGATTAAACGCAATGCTCCCACCCTGTCGCTCTATAAGGTAAAGGTTTTAAAAGTGCATTACTTCTCGGTTTTTTACGCTCCAAAATGCGCCGTCGCCCTGGACTGTAGTGCGATTCAAGATACGCCTTTGCAACGGCGAAACCGGCGTAGCTCTGTGTGCCACATGAAAGTTGTCTGCGATGACGAAATCGCCGGTCTTCCATTGATGACGATACACGGCGCCTATCCTTGAAAAATGTTCATCCAGCTTCTTCATCAATGCAATGGCTTCCTCACTTTCCATTCCAAGAATGCCGCTGGTTAGGCCGATATTCAAATACAAACCCTTTACCCCACTTTCCGGGTGCTGCATCACCAGTGGATGTGTTATGCCATTGCGATGCACCGTGGTCAGTGGTGTAACGACTTGTTTTAAATCGTCGGGCAACGTGCTGTAAGCCGTTTGCAAGTCGGTAAACAAGGTATCTCCGCCCGAGCTTGGTTGCATTTCCAGATGCCAGAGCGAAATCGGCGTTGGAACCGCTCTGAACGAGCCGTCCGAATGCCAATAGCGACCCACGTCGGTATGGCCATCGGACGCACGGCTGGCAATGCGAAATATTTGCGGAAATCCTTTAATTTGGCTCGGCGTCGGTGGGAATGTTTCGAGTGTGCCAAACACTTCCGATGCGCGGACCTGTTCTTGCGGCATCAATGTTTGGCCCGCAATGACCAACAAGCCGTGTTTCAGTAACGCGGAACGTAATTGCTCTTTGTCCTGGTCGCTCAAGCTGTTTAAATTCAATTCATTTACCTGTGCGCCAAAACCAACGTCGAGTGCGGTAATTTTCATGATCTTCCTAAGTGGTTATGTGATGGCTCCCACTTTAATCTTTGCGAAGATGAATGATAATATGCAAATTATCGACAATATCGTTGCGTAAAATGCAAGGCTGAATATGGACCGATTTGCTGAGTTAAAGGCGTTTTGCCTGGTAGTAAATCATGGTGGATTTTCTGTGGTCGCGCGTCAGCTTGGCGTTGCGACCTCATCGGTGACGCGGCTAGTTGATACGCTTGAGGAACGAATCGGCACACCGTTATTGAATCGCTCAACAAGGAGCGTGACGGTCACCGATACCGGGCGGGCCTACTTCCAGCAAGCCATGCAAATTTTATCGGCGCTCGATGACGCTGATGATGCTGCGTCGGATCATGGCAGGGCTCCTCGCGGCCTCCTGCGAGTCGCAGCACCGATTACTTTTTCGGGGATGTATATTGCGCCGATGTTGCCTGCGCTATTACAGCGTTATCCGGCATTAGAAATTGAAATGCGGTTGAGCGACGCAGTCGCTAATCTGGTGGATGAATCCATCGATGTCGCAATCAGAATAGGTGCTGCAGACCAGCAGCCAAACTTGATTGCGCGCAAACTCGCCGAACATCCGCGTTGGATATGCGCGAGCCCTTCTTATTTAAAAGCACATGGCAAGCCAATGATTCCCGCGGATCTCACACGCCATAATTGTCTTCAGTTTGCCTATAGCGGTAGTCAACAAAGCTGGCGGCTTCAATCAGCTGATGGCATTGAGGAAATTCCAATAAAAGGATCACTTCACGCTAATAATTCCGAGGTATTGCGACAGGCAGTGCTCGGCGGTGTTGGTCTGGCTCTTCTACCCGATTGGCTGGTTCGAAAAGATATTGAAGCGGGAAACATGTTAACTGTTTTGACGCAATATCATGTGAATCCTGGCGCCATGGAAATTGGCATTTACGCGATGTATGCCTCTAATAGACGGGGGTCAACTAAAGTGAAATGTTTTGTTGATATGCTTGGCGAAACGTTGCAAGCGGAACTCTGACCCTAATGAATAGCTGTTGATTTACATTGAGATCGCGCAACACCGTTAGACATTACATACGCTCAGAAACCATCGAACCGGTCTACGCAGATAGGGAATCGCCTAGTGCTCTCGACAAGAGAGCTTTCACGCTATTTTGGTAAAGAAACTGACTTTACGCTGCGATAGAATTCATCAAAACTCTTCTTCGCATACTGAATGCAATCCTCTACTGCCATTCCACTAAAATAATTACCGATTAAATACAAACCACTAGTTTTGCCGGCAAGTCGATGCAAATTAGAGAGATTAGGCAAATGTTGTAGTTTGTCGAATATCGATCCTGCCACGTTGATGCCTTGCCGGTGATGACATACTTCATGGCAATCTGCAGTGAACTGTTTTAGTCGCGAAAACAAGTCTTTTGATTCAAACGCCATGATGAATGGACCGGTATGAGGCGCGGAAGAGATCACCGAAGTACAAAAACTCACATCTAGATCGTCATCGCTTTGGGCGTCTATGATTTCGCTAAATTGCGCAGTCGCCTTCGCTGGCAAGGCCAGAACCAATTGTTTGCACTGATAAATTTGTTCTGGCGTATGAATCAAAAAGTGGCCATCTTTTTGTATATTGAAAACGTCTTGATTCAAGCGATATTGAATCCTTTCTGACATTTTTCTTATCAGTTGTTCTATGCCGCCTTGCAATCCAAATTTCTTTGGATAAGATTTGTTGCGTTGCCGCTTCTTTTTTCGCAGAAAGATATCTGTCGGAACGGTATCAATTTCCTGATTGTAAAGTGCCCTGAGCATAGGATGCACGACCGTACTTGCGTTTTTCTCACCTAGCATTGCCGTCAATTTTCGCAGCAACGTCGGATATTGCTGCTGTGTTGCCAGTTTTTTGCATAAATAAACTGTCATGGCACAGAAAAAAGCGGAAAAATCAAATTTTTTCAACAATGAGTAGCTCTGTCCATCCATAGCTGACCTGATTAAAATCTTCCGATTTCTCAGCGGCTTGATCTGCAGACCAAATTCTTCTATTAGCGCAATGCAATGAGCATAGGAGTTGTAGAGCGTGTGCGCGCCAAGCTCTACTTCCTTGATGCCACGGTCTACGTTATCAAAGGTTTGGATACATCCACCAAGTCGGCTCTTCGCTTCGAGCAATAGATGATGGATGTCCGCTTTTTGGCATTCATATGCAAAGCTGACGCCGCTGATGCCGCCGCCAACGATAATTACATCGTAAATTCCGGATCGCTGTTCGCTCTGATCACCCATTTGGATTGGTTCGCAAGGTTTTACCAAGCTGATACCAATGGCACCCAGCAAACACAATACTTTTCCTCATTCAATGTCCTGCAGCATATTGCATGCATCGAATGCCGCTTTACGGATCACCGAGTCTTTGTCTGTCAACGCGTTTCCCCAAATCTCGCGCTTCATTTCGGGCTTCATTTGCTCTAACGTTTTCATAATCTTGATACGTGTTCTGCGACAGCTGTGGCTATCTTTAACTTCATAAAATGGATCAAAGCAGCCATCACCCATTAGGGCAGAGATCATTTCGATGGATTTCGCGCGCCAATAGGTATCGTTTTCCAGCGGGCGTACGATTTTCTGATTATCAATATCAAACCAGAATTGATCTACATATTTTTGCCGCCCGCGTTTCCTGATCATAAAGTTTAGGCTGATCGACAATTCATCAGGGGGTATTTGAATATGCAAATCACGGCTGGCACGAAAAAAGAAAGTCGAATCCTGATTCAGCTGCGTGAATTCCAGTTTGGATAGCTTGACAGATTCGCCGCATTCGCCCAGCACCGAATCGTAATCGTATTCATAGATATCGCTGTAGTAGCCGGGGCCATAATGGCCTACTGTAAGAAAGCTGAAATCATGATCATGTGGCGCGGAAAATACTAACAAGCCGCGATCAATATCGGTATCGGTAAATTTCCTTTTGTTTTCTGGCAGCCAGCAGACCGCACGAACGATGAAATCTTCATCTTTGTAAAAAATATAACCTGTTGCCTGATAGGTGTTACTTGGTTGAAATTCATTGAAGGATTTTCTGATTTCATCGCAAATGGCTTCGCACAGCAGGTCTTTATTATTATTGAGTTTTCTCAAATAAGGCTCGACTGCGCGAATCGAATCTTCGTCGTCAAAATCGACGTGTTTTTTTACATGTGCTACAAACTCATCTAAGGTCATCATGTTTTCATCCATCATTGAAACTCCTTTTGATTAAATCCAAGCTTTTTCTGGCGGCGTTGACGACATGTGGATGTTTTTCTGTTTTTAAAATATCGCTTAAAAACGGAATTGCTTGCGATGGATTAACTTTGAGATAAGTTCTGATCGACTCCCATCGTATAAAATAATCTGGATGTTCGGCGGACAGTTTTTTAACGACGTCAGAGCAGCTCGCATATTTCATTTCACCCATCACGGAAATCATGGTTTCCAGACGTGATGAAGATAAGCTGCCAGAAATCAGGTGGCTGAATTTTCCGGTATCAATTCGGTACGCACTGACGGTTGATCCCTTGGACAGACTCTGGCGATCGGCAAGGTATAACAGGAATAATGGTTTGTCGGAGTTATTGCTAATAAAGTAATATTCATTCGACAAAATTTTGGCATTGCCGGGCTCGAGTATTTCGGTTGTGACCAGCGTGACACAATTATTTTGTGTGCTTGGCGCTGCAAACTTGCTTAATTTTCCTTCACCTTTCAAGACACCTATCGCTTGTGTGCAATTGCTGTTGCTGATAAATATTTTTTCTGCGTGCCCTGGTTCGAGAAATTCGAGCTCCAGATAAAGATGAGGAATATTGATAAGAATCGTGCGTGTACTTACGTTTCTATTAAATTGAGGAACGAAATCGTGTTCGAAAACAATTTTATCAATAAATTTTTCACCAATTTTCTTTGTAATATCTGCGCTAAGATAATTTTTAAATAAAGCCAGGTCTATTCCATGGGGGGTAATGATTTTTTCAATTCCCAAAAATAGACTATCCAATCCATCACTCCTTTTTTAAACAATGGCCATAAATCGGCCATTGTTTGTAGCTTCGTTTTTTATGAAGGCCAGCTAGATGAAACGACTACAACCAAAATACTAGGAGAGCCAAGTCGCCGTTTGAATCGCATACGTTCAATTCGAGGTCAACCAACAGATTTTCGATATTCACTTTTGTATCCTTTTGAGCTAAAGAAGATGTACACATGTGCATCGAATTCCATTGTTAATCAGACTGTTACCCGGCGTCTATACTGAGTATTTACAGTCGCGAAGAAACTATAAATGCTCTAATTTTTATTTCTGTGTCACTCAAAATGCATCGTGGAGTGCAATAAAAGGTGAGTTTGTAAAACATCGAGATCAATTGAAAAGTTCGCTGGGCGCCGGCACTGGATTGATCCCTCACCCGCCGGAGCCCCCTGCTGCGCCGCCTGCTCCTTTAGCCCTTAACAAAGTACACGATCGTCAAAATCGTTCCAATGATAATCACGATGGCACGCAGGGTTTTCTTATCCATGCGCTTGGCCAGCTTGCCGCCAAACAGTCCGCCAATGGTCGCACCGATAATCATCGGAATGCCGTACTTCCAGAGAATGAAGCCTTTGAATGCAAGCACGATCACGGCGATCAGCGAAACGATTGTCGCAATGGCATTTTTCAGAGCATTTGCTTCTTGCACATCGTCGACGCCCGTCAATGTGAGGATGGTCATCAACACGATCCCTTGACCGGCGCCGAAGTAGCCGCCATAAATACTTGCCAGGAAATAGCTGATCGAACTTTTCATGCTGACGCCATTCTTTGCTTGAGCAGGCGTAATCGATTTTTTCTTATTAATAAGCTTTTGCAAGGGAGGACCGCCCGCGAAGCTTACCGTGGCAAACAACAGCAGCCATGGCACCAGCTTGGCAAACGTGTGTTCGGATGTGACCGTCAACAAGTAGGCGCCGGCAATTGCACCGAGCGCCGATGCCACTCCGAGAATGATCAAGCGCGCCTTGGAGCGCCCCAGGATCTCCCGGTAGGTTATGGCGGCGAGTAAATGCCCAGGGGTGACGGCGACGGCATTGGTCGCGTTGGCAGCCAAGGACGATAAGCCCCCCGCGGTCAGGGCTGGAAAACTAAAGAAGGTGCCGCCTCCGGCAAGTGCATTGGCCAAGCCGGCGAGAATGGAGGAACCAAAAATTAAGGCTAAGTTGAAGTTAATCATTTGATACATTTAGGCCTCCTGTGGTTGACTAAAAATTTAAATCAGATACATCCAATGCCGGCGCTGCGTGGGCGGCGCTATCAGGTCGATGATAACCACCCACGACCCCTTCTTTAGATAGCACCCACTGCCAGAGTTGGATATCGCGCGCCCGAAATGCGCCGGCGCATGACAGCAGGTAATAGCGCCACATACGGCGGAAGCGCTCACCGAGCTGATGCTTGAAGCGGGGCCAAGCGGCTTCGAAGTTGGCATGCCAAGCCATTAGGGTCTTGTCATAATCGGCGCCAAAATTATGCAAATCCTCAACGACAAATAATCCGTCGGCCGCGTCACCGATCTGTCCAATCGACGGTAAATCCCCATTGGGAAAAATATACTTGTCGATCCATGGATCAGGTGTCGTGTTGCGCATGTTCTTCCCTATCGTGTGCAGCAAGAACAAGCCGCCGTCTTTCAGGCAGCGATGGGCGACTTCCATATAGACCCGATGGTTTTTTCGCCCGACATGTTCGAACATGCCGATGCTGACGATACGGTCGAAGCGCTCGTCAATCGACCGATAGTCTTGCAGACGGAATTCCAGCGGCAAACCGGCATAGCGTTTCTTGGCCCATGCTGTCTGTTCTTTCGAAATGGTAATGCCGACGCATTCAACGCCGTAGTGTTCTGCTGCGTAGCTCATGAAGCTGCCCCAGCCACAACCGATATCCAGCACGCGCATGCCTGGTTCAAGCTGAAGCTTGCGACAAATCAGATCAAGCTTTGCCTCCTGTGCTTGAGCCAAATTGCTCGCGTCTTTCCAGTAGCCGCAGGTATATGTCATTCTGGGATCGAGCATCGCAGCGTAGAAATCGTTGCCGAGGTCATAGTGCACTTCACCGACCGCCCAGGCCCGGCTCAGATTCTGCAGGTTGAACAGGCGCGCGCGCATGGCATGAAACGCCAGGCCCAAGGGCCGCACCCTCTGATCCAGATGTGCAGTCAAGATGTGGTGGAAGAATTCGTCTAAGTGCTCTGCCTCCCAATGCCCGTCCATGTACTCTTCACCGAGACTGAGATTTCCCCTTGAAATTACACGATCCAAGACGGTCGGATCGACTAGCTTCAAGTCCCATGGCTTATCGCCATTGATTGCAATGTTGGCACTTCCAAGCAGTTCCGCTAACGCGCGTTCTGCACCGGATACCCTTATCTTGCGGGTATTCTCGCGCTGGTTTTCAACCGCGGCGGCGCCGCGGCGTTGCTCGGCTGTTTCAAGTGATTCGATAGTGCTGCAAGACATAAGTGGCCTTAGTTTAAATAACGCTTTCATGAACCTAATATTGTGTCCGTGCCATCAGCTGCACGAACGCCATTAGTTCGACCTTTTTGGGGCCGACAGCGCTCCTCTACCCGTCTTGTGGACGGTAGTGCCGATTCGAAATCGGCGACGTTTTCGAACTGGAATCTCAACAAGAAAGCGTGAAGAAAGTTTAGCCCGGACGGTAGAGAATTCGATTCTTATAATTGTGAAAATTGTGCCAAATAGCAGATGAGTGTTTCGCTGAAATACAATTTTTATGAATTTTGTCCCCTGCCGCGCTTCGGCGACCGTGGAGTGACATAAAAGATGAGCTTGTCAAAATAAAAAATCAAAGACTTAGCAATGACTTTGCCATATAAGATGAGATGATTTGACGCAGAAGTTGAGATCGTTTTGGCTTTTGCCGTGAAAGATGAGATTTTCTGGATAGCTTACTTTTTGCATTGGAAAAATCAGATAATGATCAATAACAGCCGTTTGCGGATATCGCATTTCGACCCGTTGCTGCCATCCGCCGTTGCGGGGTGTCAACGACCGGTCCCAGGTCGCAAACGGTCATCTCCCCAATTCGATTTCCAATCGGAATTATCAAAACAAAGGAATAACGATCGCACTGCGTTCACGTATTGTCGATCACGGACTCACATGTCCGCCGGTTGACGAAGAAGCGCCGCATGCGGCTCGATAAGGCCTTTCGGTGTCGGCATTGCATCTGCTTTCGTAGACGCTCCTGATTGTTTCTCTAGCATGGCTTGTATGATAGGAGGCTACCACTAATTTCGGGGTCGTTCTCGCGCGATGAAAATCTACGATCTGTACAAGCCATTCAGGAATCAACTCCGAAAAATGGCGTTGCGGCCAGCGTTGGAGTGCATATGGCAATGCCAGTTGCACGTGGATGTATCGGGATTGCTAAAACTTCGGACGAGAGCGGGCGGCCCAGTCTTCGAGATCCACGTGTGGGAGCTTCATCTTCTTTGCCGTGAAATATTGCTGCACGCGGCAGGTGACGAAAACACGCTCGCTACGCCTCAGGGTCTGTTTCAGATGATCAACCACATTCGGCGGATCAGTGAAGGGATCTCGGAGCGCACGATCAGCTCTGGTGACGACGCGATGCGCGCGTTGCATACGCTGATCCACCAGCAAGCTCGCTGGCAATATCCTCAAGACGAGGCCCGTATGTTCCGAGCCTTTCATATCTACAGCGACGCCGAGTTGGCGCCTATCTTTGAGCGCGTAACGGATCTCTCGGTGAGAGAGATGTTTTTTCTAGCGATGGGCATCGCTGGCGCGGGGAAGAAAAAGGTGGTTACCAGCACGGCACAGGATTATTCGGCGTTCGGCGTAACCCACGAGGCGCGCGACAAATTCTTCAAGATGGCTGGTACAACGCTGAGAGAGATGCGTCGCAATATCGAAGCGTTGCAACGCGACGATGAGGGCTGGGCATTCACATGGAACCCGATGGAAGCCACTCCCCTGATCAACCTGGACGACCATCAGACACCTGTCTACTGGCATCCCTTCCCCGAATTTCTGCTTCGGCGCGTTACCGAAGGACTCTTCTATGATCTCGGCAAGGGGAAAAGCCAACTCGGGGTCGAGTTTGGCAATGAATACGGACGAGCTTTCGAGCGTTACGTACTCCGTGTCCTATCTGAGATCTTCGATTTGGAGCGGTTTTCCGTCACGGGCGAGCAGCCTTACGAAGTTTCCGGAAATGTGCGACATGGCGTGGATGCGATCGTAAGCGATACCACGGGCAATATATTTATCGAGTCCAAGACGCGCCGGATGAAGCAGGGGGCCAAGGAAACGGCGGAGGGATCACCGCTTGAGAAATCGCTCGATGAGCTTGCTGAGGCCATCGTCCAGTTATACGAAAACATCGATGATGCGATCAATGGGCTCTCGAAATGGCCCCCCAACGGACGACCTATTTATCCCTTCGTCGTAACCTACGAGGACTGGTATCTGTTCGCTCCACAGGTATTCGATCTACTTAACGAGTGCGTAAGGCGGCGACTCGAAGAAGCTCAACTTCCCCCAAGCCTAACTGAGACGATGCCGTTTTTCGTCACGTCTATCGGCGAGTTCGAAATGGCCGGACAGGATATTGCCCGTCTGGGCGTCGAGCGTTTCTGCGCCGCAGGCACGCTCGATGGGAATCGACATTTCAAACTCAGTATGCTTGCACAGACGGCCTTCCCGGACGAAAACATCATCCGCCGCCGTTTGCTCGAAAAAAGTTGGAACGAGATTTTTCCCGAGATTCAAGCCTGGGCTGGAATGGCCGGGCAGACGGAGGGTTGGTGGACTAACCCGCAGGCTAGATTAGATAACAGGTATGTTTAGTCTCGCGCCCACCCGCTTTGTTTCGGGCAGTCGCAAGTTCGAAAGTGAGATCGCGAACGATATGGTGAGCGTCAATTGACTGAACGACGCCGCCATCTGAACGGCCGACCATTGGTCCGAGCGAATGACGCTTGATGGTCGGCCGCTGCCCGACGGCGAAAGTTCGGATTGACCTAAAACTGCTTTTGGTCTCTACGTAACCTCGAGGGCGGCCTGTCAGTCGGGATGGCCGTTCGTCCATCACCGTAGACCGGTAAGGGTTGGATTTCGCCAACACGTGGCTGCGAATGATGCGATAGTTGCTCGCTCCTTTGAAGCGGTCGCCTACCATCCGCGTCGGCTCTAGGTGTTGGCATGTTCTTGGCATACAGAAGCCGTCGCGTGGCACGAACAGGATGAGAGGACAAGGACGTGGAAGAAACTGACGAGCATAAAACCGCAGGAGGAAGTTATTCCGAAGCGCAGGTCCGGGATTTCGAGGACCAGATTCGCAAACTGCGCAGCGAAGCTGCCAGACTGAAATTCGATCTGGCGCATCTAGCGGAACAGCTCATTGTGGTGAGAGCCAAGACATTCGCGTATCAGGGGCTTGGCCGCCGCATGCATTCGATCGAGCGATGCGTGCTCAATATCTTCGCGATCTACCCGCCCAATCGTCGAGAGTTTCTCAGTCACGACGAATGCACCGACGTCGGGATTCAGTTTCAGGCTTTCGCAATGAACGTTTACGCGCTGTTCGACAACGTGACCTGGGTGTGCCTGTTGGAAGCTGCGCAGGTCCTGCCGCCCAAGAGCATCGGACTGTTCAAAAAAGCTTGTCGTCCGTTCATCCCGGCACACCTCCGGGCTTATCTCGACCAACCCGAGACTGAACGTTGGTTCCGGGAATACGGGACGCTGTATCGGGACTCCACGGCTCACCGCATTGCGCCTTATCTTCCCACTCGCACTTATACGCCAGCCGAGGGAAAGCGCTGGCAGGAGCTTCACGACGAATCCCTTCGTGGCTCGATGACGTCGGGTGGGGCAGAACAGCGCGCGGATTTCGAATCGCGGCTTGAGCGGATTGACCGGCTCGAGCAAGAGAAAGCGGAGCTGGGGCGCAACAGCCTCTTCATGTGTCTTTCCCTGACCGGGGAAGATGCGTCGCCACCTGACCTGTTTACCTTCATCCTCAACTGCTATGTGACTGGGGACTGGCGCAGGAGACAATCCGCCACTTCCTCACGGGCATGCGAGAGGCCTACGGTTGGCAAGCGCCCTACATTCCGCCGCTGGAGGTCCTCGACTAGCGGGCACTTCGTTTTGACCTTTCGCTGTCGCGGAAGCGCACTCCACGGCAACAGTTACGCGGACCTCGTCTGTCGCTGCGGTCCGCCTTTGCACGGCGGTGATCCGCCGGTAGCGTGAAGTGACGTTTCTATCGCAGGTGAAATAACCATGAACCGCGCTTTAGTGTCCGCAATAGCCGAGTGCACGTAGCTTGACCGTCGGCTTTCGGCTGTAGTGCGGCCGCTCCGTTGGCAAACTTCGCTGCTCGCTGAACGGCGGGTTGTGGCCGATAACGGCCAATCGAGTGATTTAGCGAAACCATGCAAAAAAAATTGTTTTGGTTAATCTTATAGTTGATAATTGTCGCCATGAATGATACTCCACACCGCCCCCCACTTCCAGATCGGCTCTCAATCGATCCTCGTAGCCCTTACTACAATGCTGCCATATTTGAACATGATGTTGGTATTAAGCTTAACGATAAAGAGCGCTTCGATGTTGACGAATATTGCATCAGCGAGGGATGGATTAAAGTCCCGGCCGGAAAGGCGCTAGATCGGAAGGGCAATCCATTAATAACTAAAGTAAAAGGCAAGGTCGAACCTTTCTATCGGTAGGGACTGTTCTTTAATTAGCGTTTCTTAACTTCTGATTGTCTGCTAGGGTGTGAGCGCTAATGTTTTTTCAATAGCGATTACACGTCCGCTTTTGGCCGTTAATACGCATTAGCGAACTGATGCTTTCGACCCGAACCTTCATAGCTATGACACGGCTTGAAACGCTCTGACGATTCAATCTCGACTATAGCGGCAAAAATCTCACCTTCTCCGGCAATAATCTCAACTTCCGTGTACCCAACGTTAACACCCTCCAGCACCAAAAATTAATATATCGTACAATCACGATATTAATTTCCAATAACGACGATATTAACTTCGTCGTAACCCGAAATAGCAGTAACACCCAAACACCACCAAATCAGGATCGAACATGGCAAAGAAGCCGAACATCGACTGCGATGCAATACACAAAGCACTGGCCAACCCGGTCCGGCGCGAAATCCTCGCGTGGCTGAAAGATCCGCAAACCAATTTCCCCGACCAAGAGCATCCGCTGAATCTGGGCGTGTGCGCCGGACAAATCGATCACCGCTGCGGCTTATCGCAATCAACCGTATCGGCCCATCTGGCCAGCCTGCAAAAGGCCGACCTGATAACAGCGCGCAAGGTCGGGCAATGGATTTACTACAGCCGCAATGAAACGACGATTCACACGTTTCTCACCGCAATCAACGGTGATTTATAAATCTGCCGCAATCAATTCGATATCCGCTCAATAGCTGAATAGTTTAAAAGGGAATTTTTAATGCCTCTTGCTTTACTGGTACTGGCGCTCAGCGCTTTCGCAATCGGAACGACCGAATTTGTCATCATGGGATTGCTGCCGGATGTGGCGCATAGCTTGTCCGTCTCAATCCCCGCTGCGGGCTGGTTGATCAGCGTCTATGCGCTGGGCGTGGCCATCGGCGCGCCGATCATGGCGGTACTCACCGCGTCATTGCCGCGCAAACGCGCACTGCTGTTGTTGATGGCGATTTTTGTCGTCGGCAATATGTTGTGCGCGATTGCTTTCGATTATGGCTTTCTGATGGTGGCGCGGGTCGTCACGGCTTTGTGTCACGGCGCATTTTTTGGTATCGGCTCCGTGGTGGCCGCCAGCCTGGTGCCGGAAAATCGCAAGGCGTCGGCAGTGGCGCTGATGTTTACCGGGCTGACGCTGGCCAATGTATTGGGCGTGCCGCTCGGTACCGCGCTCGGTCAGTTGGCCGGATGGCGCGTGCCGTTCTGGGGCGTGGCGGGGCTCGGCGTGTTGTCGTTGATCGGGTTGTGGCGCGTGCTGCCATCCGCTCGCGATCAGCAGAAAGCCGATCTGCGCAGCGAAATCCGGCAATTGGGCAACGCCGGCATTTGGGCCGCCTTGGCGACGACCATGCTGTTTTCGGCCGCAATGTTCGCATTGTTTACTTACGTCGCGCCGCTGTTGGAAGATGTCACGCAAATCTCGCCGCAGGGCGTGACCTGGACTTTGTTCTTGATCGGCGTCGGTCTGACTGTCGGCAATTATCTCGGCGGCCGGCTGGCGGATTGGCGGCTCGGGGCGGCGTTGACCGGCATTTTTATCGCATTGGCGTTGTCCAGTGCTTTACTGCGCTGGACCAGCCCAGGCCTGCTGCCGGTTGAGATCAATTTATTCGTATGGGCCGCGATCGCATTTGCCGCGGTGGCGGGCCTGCAAATCAATGTGATGATTTTCGGCAAGGCCGCGCCGAATCTGATCGCAACCTTGAATATCGGCGCATTCAATGTCGGTAATGCGCTCGGTGCATGGGTCGGCGGATTGGTCATCAGCCGTGGTTTCGGTTTGCAGTCGGTGCCGCTGGCGGCTGCCGGCTTGGCGCTGGGCGCGGTGGTGGCGATGCGTTTGTCGCTGTATTTCTCGCAAAGGCAGGATACGAACGGTCAAGCAGCGGGGTTGGCGGCCGGTGCTTAGTATTAATTTTGATTTTTTGCTGGTCCTTGTACCTCATTTTTTTAACGAACATTCATGAATGGAAAGTGCTTATGACAACCTTATTCGACCCCATCAAAATCGGTGCATTTAATTTACCTAATCGCATCATCATGGCGCCGCTGACACGTTCACGCGCCGTCGACGGCAGGGTGCCGAACGATCTGATGGCGCAATATTATGCGCAACGCGCCAGCGCCGGCCTGATCATCAGTGAAGCGACTTCAGTGACGGCGCAAGGCGTCGGTTATGCCGATACGCCCGGCATCTGGTCCGATGCGCAGGTCGCCGGCTGGAAGAAAGTGACGGCGGCAGTGCACGCGGCAGGCGGTCTTATCGTATTGCAGCTGTGGCATGTCGGCCGTATTTCCGATCCGAGCTTTCTCAACGGCGAATTGCCGGTGGCGCCGAGTGCGGTGAAACCCGCCGGTCACGTCAGCCTGATACGTCCGCAGCGCGAATTCGTGACGCCGCGTGAATTGGCGCTCAGTGAAATTCCAGGCATAGTCGCGGCGTATCGCAATGGCGCCGAAAACGCCAAGGCAGCCGGTTTCGACGGCGTGGAAATTCACGGCGCGAACGGTTATCTGCTCGATCAGTTCCTGCAGGACAGCACCAATAAGCGTACCGATATCTACGGCGGTTCGATTGAAAACCGTGCCCGTCTGATGCTGGAAGTGACCGATGTCTGTATCGATGTCTGGGGCGCGGACCGCGTCGGCATGCATCTGGCGCCGGGCAGAGATAGCCACGACATGGGCGATTCGGACCCAGCGGCAACCTTCGGCTACGTGGCAACGCAATTGGGTCAGCGCGGGATTGCTTTTATTTGCGCACGCGAAGGTCAAAGCGCAACCCGGCTCGGTCCGCAATTGAAGAAGGCGTTCGGCGGCGTGTATATCGCCAATCAAATGCTGACCAAGCAATCGGCACAGGATTTGCTGAGTGCAGGCGAGGCCGATGCGGTGGCGTTCGGGAAATGGTTTATCGCCAATCCGGATTTGCCGAAGCGTTTGGCGCTGGATGCGCCTTTGAATGAGCCCGTGCCGGAGACTTTTTACGCGCCGACGCCGGAGGGCTATATCGATTATCCGGCTTTGGCATAAATAGCTTGTGTAGATTTTGCATCCAATAACGGCCGTCGCTTGCGATGGCCGTTTCTTTATCCAACAGCAAAAAGCCCGTAATTCGGGGATAATCTGCGCGTCCTATCCAATCTATCCAGAGTGCATCAATGAAATGCGCTCATTCAACTCTTTTTCGCCATGCAAACTGCCGCCGCTCCAAAAGACCGTATTTATTGGCTTCCCTATCTGGTTGCGGCGACTTTTTTCATGGAATATCTCGACACCACGGTGATCGCCACCGCATTGCCGCAGATGGCCGCATCATTTAACGTCGGCCCGAATGAAATCAGCTTGGGGATGACGGCTTACATGCTGGCGCTGGCGGTATTCATTCCAGTCAGCGGCTGGATCGCCGACCGCTTCGGCTCGCGCACCGTGTTCGGCGGCGCGATCGTGGT